>CANQMM010000014.1 GCA_947624955.1 uncultured Bacilli bacterium
GCTAACAAATGGGTAGCTAAATCCAAATTATTAGGATTATTAAAGACACCAGTGAAGATTGCATCGCGCCATAACGGACATATTTTTTTAGGCACCTAAACACCACCTTTCACTTTATATATTCTCGGTCAAGGTACCAAATTCCTTTAAAAAAATTGAAATTTCTTCAAAAAGTTAAAAATTCGACATATTTCTATGTCAAATTTACGAATTTTTGTCATTAAAAGGTATGTATTAAAATGTCTAGTTTTCTTTTCGATGTTTTTAAAGCAATGCCTTATTTGCCAAGTTTTTTGCGGCGCTGCTCATAGTAAGTAGTAACTAAAAATAATATTAAGCCACAAGTACTGATAATAGTTGCCATCTTTTTTAAAGGGGATTTATAAGTAATGGATATCGTGTGATGGCCGGATGTAATTGGAAATCCTAAAAAACTAGTATTGACTCTTTCATAAGGAATTTCTTCGTCATCGAGTAATATATGAAATCCTTCATCATAAGGAATAGTAGTAGCAAAGTAACCGTCTTTAGTTACATCAATATTACCATTGATTTGATTGGCGGAAGAAGTGTTTTCATCAGGAATGAAAGGATCTACGGGAATATTAGTTAAGTAATCATAATCCAAAGTTGACATCTTGATATTGGTAATCTTATAGATACCTTTAGAAAAAGTTATTTTTAATTCTTGTTGATTTTTACCGGCGAGGACATAACTAAAATTGTAGTTTTGATTATGGTATTTCCAATCGGCACAGGTTAGTTTGTTTTCGACAGCATTGATAGTTATGACAGAATCCCCGATATCACAAGAATTACTTTCTAAAATATCAAAGGTGAGGAAAATAATTTTATTTTGGAAAGTAGCATCTAAAGGATAAGTAATGGTAGTATCTTCAGAAACATTAATTAAGTAATAGTTATCTTTAATTTCGTAATCTAAGTTTTGAAGATTTAACTTGGTTAAGTCATATGGTTGATTGACAATGTGGGTTGTATAATTGGTGTTATTCGATTTCTCAGTAATTATATTCGTAAGTAGTAATTCGGAAGTTATTGGATAAGATAATTGTTCAAAAGTCGTGCTATTTAAAAGATTACTACTAGCATAAGCAAAAGGTAAAACATTGGCATTTTGATAAATCTTTTCGCCATCTATTTCAGCATAGAAATTATAACCGAGTAAATCTAGCTTATTCGTTATGAGATATTTATTATTGAGAAAAATTAAAGACATAATATTAGAACTAGGAGAGGTAATAACCCGGTTACGACAAGGAATAGGATTATTAATTGTATCATAATAAAATTGGTTATAACCGAGATTATAAGTCGATGAATATAAAGTATTAGTATAGTAATGAAGATTATTAAATAAGTTATTGACATCGCGATTACTAGCTAAATTATTACTGATATGATAGAGGGACTGATCGGAATCAGTAATGTATGCGATGCTGTTGGTTAATTTATCCGTATAGGAAGAAATGGTACTTTTCTCGATTCGGGTATCTATTAAAGATTTACCATACGAGATGCTAAAGGGAATTATCATAAGTGGGATGATTAGGAAATATTTATGAGATGTCCGGTAATAAGCGTAAATAAAGATGGTAATTAAGGTAAAGTCGATAGTATATAATAAAGCATATTCCCCACATAAAATGATGATAAGAGAAATGATTAGAGTTATGGGAAAAAGATAACGATACGCGTAGGTTTTATTAAATAAATCGTCGATAAATTTAATGATGGGAATGAGCATTAGAGGTAGCATGGGAATATATATTTTAGAATTGAGATACATTGTGCCATTTAGGAAATAATTAAGGATTGGACAAGTAAGGATAATAGTTAAAATAACACTTAAAAACTTAGCCGCTTTATCTTTAGTAAATAAGTTAACTAAGCCATAGATGAAAATGGCTGTTAAACCAGGTCCATAATGGTAATATAGGGCATTACTTATCGTTAATTTGGGAATAAGTAACTGGCCAATATTAGTTTGAGAAATCGTGGCTCCGCGACTAGTTAGGAGAACATAAATAGTCGGTAAAATTAAGATACTAGCTGATAAAATGGCAATAACTATCGGGCAAAGAAATTTTAAACCGTCAATTATAAAATCTTTAAAAGTTATTTTTTTATTAAGTTCTAGATACTCATAGATACCGTAGATTACTAAACATAAAATACTACTGATACTATAATAATAACTTGTCATAATGATGAGAAATACACTGAGAGATAGAAGCCATCCTTGATTTTCTTGGAGTTTTTTGTCGACTCCGAATAGACCGAGGATCAAGAAAGGCATATAGTTAACGAACATAATATGACGATGCGATTGAAAGGTTAAACCTGTGGAAAATAAAAGGGCGAAACTACCGATGAAGCTCGTTAAGTGGGAATAGCGATGTTTCCTTAAGAAAAAGTAAAAAAGAATACTTGCTAAAATCACTAAAATGATGGTGGAATAGATGATAAAGTCCATCATTTTAATAAAAGGAAAGAGATAAGAAATAAAAATAATAGGACTTAGTAAACCGTAATAAGCGAAATTATAGATATTTTGGCCATTCCCTAAATTAGGGGCGAAATCCGGAAATAAATCATGGGTTTGATAAAACAGTTGGCGGAAATACTCCGGAATAGTAATATGTTGACTTTCCCAATCTATAGAAGAACCATAAACATATTTAAATTCGGTAAATAAAAAAATAAACAAAATAAAAGAGACTGTAAGTAATATACAGCTTAATAAATCATATTTATCGAAATGTGATGTCTTTTTCTTAGTCATAAAGCGCCGTCCATTCTGAATAAGTTAACCAATTTTCATAAGGAAACATTTGGTCAAACATCTCAAAAATAAAGTCTTGAGATGGGTATTTTTTTAAAAGTTCGATTTTTTGCTGATAGATCTCCCCTTCAATTTTATTGGGCAGTTCTTCGGTTAAGTTATTCATCGCTTCTTTATTATAGTATTTGCCAAAGTAGACGAGTTTGTCGTGCGGTGCAAGACTTGTGACGATACTCGAGGTCATCTGATGATGAATATGACCATATTCCCCTTCCGGATTATGAGTAACGTAAATTTCCCAATCTTTTAAATTTAAAATAGCTTCTAAATCTTTTTGAATATCTTCTTTGACGGTATCCCAATTATCCTTTTGACCATTAGTTTTATCGGGATAACCAAGCATAATAATCTTGTCATTAGTCGCTTGCATAACGGTTTCAAATTCTTGGACCCGTTCTTTAACTACCCCACAAGTAATACAGACGACAACATAATCATCTTCAATAAGAGCTTTCCCACCCCAAATCGTTTCATCATCAGGGTGAGCGACGATCATCAACTTGTCATAACCGGTGTAATCAGCGTGGCGATAGTCGGTTTTCACAAACTTATTATGGTTTTTAATAACGAGAAAAGTAAGCAAAGACCCAACAATTAAAATTACTACGAAAATTAAAACTAAATACCTTTTTTTCATCATCATCACTCTGCTAACTTTTTATCATAGATTAGAAATTTTGTCAATTAGAATATTAGCCATAGAGTCCGGGTAAAGATACAAAGAATAATACCCACAACTAAAGGAATAATTACGGAAAGAATGGTCCATAACCAACTGTTAGTTTCTTTTTTAATCGTTAAAATGGTCGTGGCACACGGAAAGTGAAATAAAGATAAGATAATAAAGTTAATACAAGTTAGTAAAGTCCAACCATTATCTACTAAGATCGTTTTTAGATTAGCTAAGTTAGAGATATCAATTAACGAGTTGGATGAAAGATAGATCATTAGGATGATGGGCATGACAATTTCATTAGCGGGAAAACCTAAGATAAATGCTAAGATGATGACACCATCAAGACCAAGTAAATGCCCGAAGGGATTAAAGAAATTAGCTAAATGGAGGAGCAAAGACGTATCGTTAAGCGTTATATGGAGTAAGAGCCAGATGATAATTCCCGCAGGAATGGAGCAAATAATAGCGCGGTAAAGAATTTTTAAGGTCTTCGTAATGAGACTTTCTTTTAATATTTTCCGGATAGATGGTAAACGGTATGGGGGAAGTTCAATGGTAAATGAGGACTTTTCACCTTTAAGGATAGTATTGGATAAGATTTTACTTACTAACATCGTTATAAAGATGGCAAAAGCAATAATTAGAGTAAGGATGATGGCACTATAAATATTACTATTCCGTGATAAACCAATAATGAAGATAGATGTCAGGGCGATAATAGTGGGAAATCGCCCGTTACAAGGAACAAAGGCATTAGTGAGAATAGCAATTAGTCTTTCGCGTTTGGAGTCGATTATCCGACAGCCCGTGACTCCGACGGCATTACATCCTAAACCCATACACATTGTTAGAGCTTGCTTACCACAACTTTGACATTTTTGAAAACAATAATCGAGGCAGAAGGCAAAGCGCGGTAAGTAGCCGATGTCTTCTAAAAGGGTAAATAATGGGAAGAAGATAGCCATTGGCGGTGCCATAACACTCAGTACCCAAGTTAAAACTTTATAAATCCCATTGACGAGTAAATCGATGAGGGTTAATGGTAGATGAATAAGGGTTAAAAATTTAGTTAAATGAGGAGTAAATTTATTAAAACAATCAAATAAGAATTCTGATGGGTAGTTAGCACCGGTAATAGTTAGCCAAAATATTAGGATAAATAAGGCGAACATCGTTAAAAAGCCAAAAAATTTGTGGGTTAAGATGTGATCAACTTTATGGTCAATGAATTGGTCGGGACTTTTAGTTTGGATGATTGTTTGGTGAGCAATCAGGGTACTTAGAGTATTGATATCTTCTTGTTGATATCTGATAGGGATATCTAATTTGTAATTAGCAATAGCTTCTTTTAATTTTTCAAAACCAAAGCGTTTTTTAGCAGACGTTGGAATTACCGGAACGTGGAGTAATTTAGATAAACGAGGAATATTGATAACAATTCCTTTTCTTTGGGCTTCGTCGATTAAGTTTAAGCAAATGATTACTTTAGGAGTAATTTGTAAAATTTGGAAAACGAGATTTAAGTTACGCTCTAGACTCGTGGCATCACAAACAATAAGGGTAACATCGTGATAAGTATTTTTTAAAAATTCGGTAGCTAGTTCCTCTTCTTTCGAGTGATTATTTAAAGAATAAGTTCCCGGCAAGTCATAAACATTATAAGTAGTATCTTGATATTTATAAGAACTTTTGGCAACTTCTACGGTTTTGCCTGTCCAATTACCGGTATGCTGATTAGAATGGGTTAGATAGTTAAAGACGGAACTTTTCCCGACATTGGGATTACCGGCAAGAATAAGTGTTTTATCTTCCATTTGAATCACCCACTTCACAAAATATTTGAACAGTCTTCGCATCTTGATTACGAATAGCTATTTGGGTACCTTTAATTAAATAAGCTTTAGGGTCTTTTAATGGGCTAATTAAGGTACATTTTACTTTTGTACCCGGTACTAAACCAAGGTCATTTAAACGTTCTTTTAAAGGACTAGAATCAATTTTGATAATTACCCCTTCCCTATTTAACTCTAATTCATCTAATGTCATATTTATCCCCCTCATAGTTAGACTACTAATGTAATATATGTGAATATTAATAATTGGGGATAAAAAAAAGAACTAGTAATTAGTTCTTGCGCTTTGGCGGTGTAGCGTTTTTACTTTGCCAACTTTGCCCATCAACACTGCGGGCAACTAACATTGAAGATGCGGTATCACCGACAACATTTAAGACAGTCGCCGGAGCATCGATGATGGTAGCAATTACCGTTAAGATTGGTAAAGCAGACATCGGATAACCCATCATACTAATTATTAGACTTTCAGAGATTGTTCCGCCACCGACCGGTACAGCGATTACTAAAAGATTAGCTATGAGAGCAACGAAGATGATATGGAAGATACTAGAAGCGGAATTAATATTCGTGCCAAATAAATTAACTAAAAACATAATCTTGAAAACACTACCGATAATCGAACCATCTTTGTGAAAACTCGTACCTAAAGGGACTAGAGTCTCGGCAATGTCTTGGGAAACGCCCATCTTTTTAGCGGCTTCAACATTTACGGGAATACAAGCAGCTGATGAACAGGTTGCCAAAGAGGTGAATGTCGGAGGCAGAATGTTTTGCCAGAAAGCAAGGAAGCCACGTTTACCACCGGCAATCAAGGCATATAAACTATAGATTAAGAAAAAGAATAAAACGCTGACTAGAGTATAAATGATGAATGTTCTTAGATATCCGAGGGCGATGGATGAACCGAAAGTACCGATGAAGGAAGCCATATAACAAGCTATCCCAATTGGAGCATAGTACATAATAAGTTTGATAAATTGCATGATGACATCATTTAAAGATAGCAATACTTCTAAAAGTTGAGAACTTTTAGGAGATAAACGCATCGCAAAGCCAAAAAGGATAGATGCCACAACTAAGGCAACGACACTATTGCGACTTATTAAAGTAGGAAAATCATCAACGGAAAGAACATTGACGGTTCTTTCGAGAATATTTAGTTGTTCTTCTTCTGTAGAAGACTCACTTGCTAAAGTTTCTTTGATTGCTTGACTATCTTGAGGTTTAACTAAGTCGGTAAACCGAGTACTTACTAAACCGATGGCAACTGCGACTAAGGAGGTAATGATAAATACCCCAATTATACTTAGAAAAATCTTACCTAATCTTTTAGGATGTTGCATTTTAGCTATCGAAGTACTAATCGTTACAAAAATTAAGGGAACAATAACAATGAATAGAAGATTTAAAAATAAATCACCTAAGGGCTTAACAACTGTTGCCTGCTCCTTAAAGATTAAACCGGCTAAAACTCCGATAAGAGTTGCCAAGATTAAAATCAGAGTTGTTTTATAATTTTGCCAGATTTTTTTCACTTAAAACCACCATTCCTTACTTTCATTATATAGTAATATTTCCAAAAAAGAATAAATGGTCTATAAATATTGACACGTATTTACATATTGGCGTTTTAAAAATTTTTTGCTATAATTTATTTAGGTCCTTGTAGCTCAATTGGATAGAGCATTTGTTTCCGGAACAAAAGGTTGTAGGTTCAAGTCCTATCAGGGACACCATTTTAATTATAAGGACTAAAAATTTAGTCTTTTTATTTTTAATAACCATATTTTGGATATTAGAAATATATGATATACTATTAGTTAGAAAGTTGGTGGTTATATGACAAATAAGGTTAAGGAAAAAATGAAGGTTATCTATGAGAATTTTATCAATGGTATGCCTCTTACGGCAGCGAATTTAAGAAATTGGGGAATATCCACTTACAATATAAACCAATTTATCGAAAATGGTCTTTTAATTAGAGCTCATCACGGTTATTATGAATTAGGTAATGGTGAGGATTATTATGCTTATTGTAAAAGTTTGTTCCTAAGCGGTAAACAAAATCAAGGGGTTAAAGGAATCAATATGGGCAAGTTTTTGGGGTTCTTTAGTGACGACGATATAATCGATGATATAATTAGAGATATTTTAAAGCTTTTAGATGAAAAGAAATTATTAGAAGCTAGTAGACTATTTATTACTTTAATGAATGTTAATTTAAGTTGGGAACAAGAAAAATACCGGATGGGGTTATATTTATTTAGTATGGTTACGGAATTACCGGAAGAATATGTAGAAATTGCAGCAGATTATCGATTAATAGTTGGATCTTTATGGCTTCAAAGATGGCAAGAAATGGTTAAAAAAATTAAAGATACTCCTGATGATTCGCAAAATTCGTTTGATAAATTATTAATGAATTTAGGTTCATTAGCTCTTCAGCATATAAAGGAATATGAAGTGGAAACTATTAATATTTCAGTAGATAGCATATATCAGCAACTTCTTAATAAGAATATAGATGGAGCTTTAGGAAGTTTAAGAAGTTATTTAACTAAAGTTAATAAAAGAGAATATGAAGCATTCTTAGTTGCATTAATTAAAATAGATATGGCTGATGAAGACTTTACTTTTATAAGAACAATATCTATCTTAAGTTTAGTAAGTAAAGATGCTTATAGCTTCAATGCTGAGGCATATATTCGTAGTTACTATGACGAAAAGCGTGCTAGAAGGGAAAAAGTGAGCAATCTTTATTTAGAGATTTTAAGAATTGCTAATGATAATGGCTGGGCTTTAAAATTACCACGAGATATCCAATTAGCGATTACGCAGGTTCCGGCTACATCAAATGATGCCACTCTTAAATTTACCTATCCAAGTAATAATTAATCCTAGAAATAGGATTTTTTAATGAGAAAATTTGACAAAATAAAGTACTTAATATATAATAGGTGCTCATTAAAGGGGGAAATTAGAAATATGGATATTTTTAAAAGTTTAGAAGCCGATAAAAGTAAATTAAAAGAAGCTTGTAAACATGTAGATGATTTAGTAATGGAAAGAGACACATTGATTGCCCAAAAAGTTGCCGAAATTAATAAAGAATATGAAACATCTTTAAATGTTTGGGATAAAGAAGCCAAAAGCAAAGAAGCAGCGATTAAGGAAAAAACTGAACAAATCAAGCAATATTCCACTTTTGACGCATATTTATTAGGAGAAGCTATTAGATCATTGATGGAATATGTTGAAGGAAAAGAATACGTTTATAGTCAAGTGGAACACACATACGGTGATCCAAGAAAACCAAAAGATGACAATTTGGAATCCGATGATGTTAGAATGGTAGTCCAAAAAAACAAAGATAGAAATTCCTTCACTAGTGTTTCAAAGCAAATGAGTAAAATTGATGATTTAGTTAGTCAAGGTTATGCGGTAGTATTATCAGAAAGCGATTTTTTTGCTTGGGATGGCGGATTAGTCCGTGTCTATAATAGTAAAGATGACGAGTTTAATTGCACTATTAAATTCGGGGCTTTCGATTATGTTCGAGAGTTTATCGAATTAGTAATTCAATACCGGGTTGATAATGGGTTAGTGAAATTCAGCCAAGAAGATATGTTGAAATGTCTCCAAGTATTTGCTTTGGAATATCAAAGTGTTTTAAAAACTCAGCAAAAAGAGTTACCTAGTGATCGGGTTTTAAGTTTTACTTATCAAGAATAATAATCCTAGAAATAGGGTTTTTATTTGACTTTAGATAATTGATTTATTATAATATCCATTAATTCTAGGAGGGATATGCGATGAGTTTGAAGGAAAAATTAAAAGAAGAACAAGAAAGTTTTGAATGGGCTAAAAAAAATAGAACTACCCTACTTGCCGAAGTAGAAAGAGAAAAGCAAGAAGCTGTGAAAAGAGTAGAACGAGAATATGAGGGAGAAATACTCCAACTGGGCCGAGATGTTTATGAATGTAACAAAGTATTTATGAAATATCAAAGACTACAAAGAATATACTCTACTTTTAATTTGGATTTACTAGGTCAAGCTATTGCCCAACTGATGAGTGTTATTGAAAAGAAAGATTTTGAATTTTTAAGATTAGTTAACTTTTATAAAGTATATAAAACTTCTTCCGCTGATTTTAGGAATGTGCACATTCCCGTAGCCCTAGTTATTGAAAAAGGGGCAATAAAAAAAGGAACCTCCCTATTGGAAAGTCCATCAGAAAAAGAAGATCAAGTAGATGGGTTAATTAATGAGGGAAAAGCTTTACAACTTTTTAAAGATAGTGCTTTTCGTAGTGATGGTTTAATTCAAGTATATGAATCTAATGATTTTAAATTAAGAAAAAATATCAATTTAGGTAATTTTACTTATATTGCAGAATTTATCAATTTCTTAGTTGAATATCGTTATCAAGAAAATTTACGAGATTTTACCGTCAATGATTTGGTAAGAGGAATGCAAGTATTTATCCTAGAGTATGCAGACAAGTTAGGATTTAATTATCAGGGGCAGGTCCTAAAGTTTACTTTTAAAAGCGACTTAAACGCAGAGAGTTAAAGACGACACAAAGACTTGACATTGTCATGGCTAAAGCGCCGATCATCGGATTCATTGTTAAGCCAAAAGGTCTTAACAAGCCAACAGCTATAGGGATCATACAAGAATTATAGAAAAAGGCCAAGAAAAGATTTTGTTTAATTATCTTAAGGGCCTTTTGGCTGATAGATAGTAATTTAGTGATATTATTTAAATCATCATTTAATAATATGACATCGGAAGAGTTAGCGGCAATATCCGTGCCACTACTAATACTAACACCAATATCAGCTAGTGCAAGAGATGGAGCATCGTTGATACCATCACCGACCATCATGACGCAGTGGCCGTCTTTTTTTAACTTTTCAATAGTCGAGGCTTTACTAGCCGGGAAAACATTGGCAATAACTTTTTTTATGCCTAAACTTTCAGCAATTACTTGAGCAGTATGCGGATTATCTCCGGTCAGTAAAATTATTTGACGGTCCATTTTTTGCAAGTTCGTGATAGTTTCTTTAGTACATTCTCTTAAAGTATCTTTAACACCGACTAAAGCTAAAATAGTTTGATTTTTAACTAAATATAAAATACTTGCCGCTTCTTTAGTTAAATTCTCTTCATCTTGTTGGTGCGAATTACTGATATGGTATTTATTTAGGAGTTTGGCATTACCAATATAGTAGGTATCGCGTTTGATTTTCGCAGTTAAACCTAAACCCGGTAGTTCTTGAAAATTAGTGACATCTAGTTTCGTGGTTAAATGTTTTTGGAAAGCAAAGGCGATGGGATGCGCCGAATGGCTTTCAAGGTTCGCAAGGAGATTTAAAAGGTCTTGGGTTTTTAAATTAGAATAGTTATAAGTAGTTGATATTTGTAATTTACCATAAGTAAGAGTACCAGTTTTATCAAAAACTATAGTGTCTATATGATTGGCATTCTCTAAGATTTTACTTTCTTTAATTAAAATTCCTTTCTTGGCGCACGCGCCGGTACTAATGACGATTGCTAAAGGCGTAGCTAAACCAAGAGCACAAGGACAAGCTACAACTAAAACAGTTACAAAGGTAGTGAGGGCCATACTTAAATCGGCACCTATTAGTAGATAGACAATTAAGGAGATAACGGCGATTAAGATAATGGCAGGGACAAAGTAACTACTTACCCGGTCAGCTAATTTAGCAATCGGCGCTTTAGTATTAGTAGCTTCAACTACGAGATTAACTATTTCAGAGATTGTGGAATTCGCCCCAATTCTCTCCGCTTGATATTCAATATAGCCGTCAATATTTAAAGAGCCGGCTAGAACTTCGTCTTGCTCTTTTTTTAGATGGGGAAGCGATTCTCCGGTTAAGAATGTTTCATCTAAATGGGATGATCCTTTAGTTATATGACCATCTACGGCAATTTTACTACCGGGTAAAGCAATTAAGGTATCCCCTACTTTTATCTCATCGAGGGTTACTTCTTTATTTCCTTTGCTAGTTTTGATTAGGGCTTTACTTGGAGTAATAGTAACTAATTCTTGAAGTGCTTCTTTAGTTTTCGATTTACTTTGATGATCGATAAAACGGCCAAGTTTAATGAAATAGATAATTAGAGCACAAGATTCAAAATAGAGGTTATCAGCCGGATGGTGATAGAGAAAAATATTAACTAAATTATAGAGACTATAAAGAAAACTCGTGGTTACCCCTAAAGAGACTAAAGTATCCATATTGGGTGAGCGATGATAAAGGTTTTTAAGGCCACTCAAGAAAATATCTTGTGCATAAAATAAGAAAGGAATTGTGAGGATTAATAAACTAAGGGCATAATTTTGGGAATACATATGCATATCCAAGTAAGGAATAGATGGCAGGTTAAGCATATGAGACATCGAAATATAGAGAATAAGTATAGCAAGGAAGCCATAGACGATTAAAGGTGTTATCCGATTTTTCTTATCTTCTTTTCCCGTGTACACTCCCCCACTTTTAAATCCTGCTTCACTAATAAATTTTTCTAAATCAGCAACAGTATAGTTATCGGGATATTCAATGATAACCTCAGCTAAAATTAAATTAACACTAGCTTTTATTCCCGGTTTCTTATTCAAATACTTTTCTAATCCGGCGGAACAAGCACTACAAGTCATTCCTTCGACTTTTAAAATAACTTTTTCCATTAATCTAATCTCCTTACTAGTTCCATAATTTCATCAATAATATCTAATTCATCATTTTTAATTTTAGTGACTACACAAGTGGCTAAATGACTTTTGAGAATCTCATTAGCAACCCCTTTTAAAGATTTTTCAATTGCCGATATTTGAATTAGAATATCGTTACAGTAACGGTCTTGTTCGATCATCTCGCTAACACCTTTTACTTGGCCTGCAATCGTTTTGAGACGATTAATTAGATACTTTTTATCTTCGTTACTACGAATAGTTTGGGCATTTGTCATAACTTTCACCGTCAAAAGTATACCACCCCCTAGGGGTAGTGTCAATAAAAGAAAAATCCCCGTTAGACGAGGATTAGCTAACTATATGGCGTCCCCGGGCAGAATCGAACTGCCGACCCTACGCTTAGGAGGCGTATGCTCTATCCTACTGAGCTACGAGGACAAGTAGTAAGTTAATTATAACATGGATAATGTCAAATAATTAAAAAAATTGGAAATTTTTTTGATTATATTCCATTTTAAGGTTAAAATATTATTAGATAGTAGGTGGTTATTAATGGAAGTAAAACCGCAAAAGATGGCAGAAATTATGACAGTAGTTCATCGATATATCAATAAATATAAATACAATGATTTTATTGATTATTATGATTTATTTAATTTGGATGCAAGTAAAAGTGCTGATGCTTTAATAGAAGAAGTTACGATGAGAAAATATAAATCGACTTTTCATCCAGACTTTATCTATAACATTCCAGAAAATTTAAGAGAAGATTATCCGGCCGTATGTGATTGTTTAAAGGAATTTTTAGCAATATTAACTTCACCACATTTAAAAGTTAATTACGATCGTCAAAGAGAATTAATATTAAAACCGAAGCCCACTTCCCAACAGGTTAAGGAGGCGACAATAAACGAGACGACAATAGTAGATGAGCCGTTTGAAGAAGAAATAGATGAGGACATTCGAGAGGAAAGAGAAATAGTCTTTCAAATTTTTGGAAAATATTTATTACCGACTTGTGCCCGCTATGGTTTAGACCAATGTAGAGAAGCCGTTAAAAGTTACATAGAATATGGTAATATTAAGGATTTTTCCCTAATCCAGGATTCTCGAAGCAAAATAGCTTTGTTCAATAGAAAGGTCGTTATAAATCATATGGCCTTGGCTTACCCATCTTTAACTGCTGAACAAATGGCTAGGGCGATTGTAAAAGACTCCATTAATTATTATGGTAAAATGCTCGATTTAGCAACTGAGGCAACTTATATTAAACGTGGTAATAGACAAGCCCGTTTTGCTTTAGAAAAACTATATCGGGAAAATAGTGTCAAGGCTTTCTCTAATTTTAAGATACGACAAGCTTTACGAAAGTCAGAAATATCTAAAGATAATGTGTCATTTGTTTTAGCTAATAATTTAGGGATAAATCTCGATAATGGTCCATATATAGGAAACTTTTATATACTAATGGTCAATTATTTTAAATTATTAGAGACTAGAACAAAAGAAAAAGAAGCAACTACGGGATTTAGAATGTAAAAAACAGTTCAGCAATTGAACTATTTTTGGATTAATAAATTAAATAAGAATAAAGCAAAAATATTAAGGTAAAGACTAGCTTTATAGTGAGACATTTCATAAGCCGCAACTAATTTATCGACGGCACTGACAAGCCAAGATTCTTTATACTTAGGTATTTCCCCTTTTAGAGGAAACATATGAGATTTAATGATATTGGCTTGCAAATCATTGATATCGTAATATTTTAAAGCATTTTCATAAGCGAGATTAGGATGAATAGTTAATTTAGCAACTTTATTACTCTCCATCATTTGACTATCGGTATAAAAATCGTGTAATAAAGCAGCTCTAGTAGTCAGTTCCGTATTTTTCATATGGAAAAATCTACTAAATTTATAGGTTGTTTTAGCTACTCTTAAAACGTGGTCATATCGCGTTATTCCGTGATGTAATTCATTATTTAATTTATTAAATTCTTGATTATCAAGAATATCTTTTACAATTAAATTAAAGTCTTGAGTTTCCTTTTTACTCATTCTTTTTCACCTCAGACTATATAAGTTTAGCACAATATTAAGGAAAAATCTAGTTTTTAATAAAATATCTCTTTAGTTGACACATTTAATAGGTCTTTTAAAAGACTTTCCGGTAATTATTATATTCACTAAGCTAATAATTTATTAGTTAATTAATCATCCATACCGACAATTACTAAGCGGTCTATTTTCGTTAAATAATTGCTAGTATTAAGAATTTCCGTAGTTACTTGCATATTTTTAGCATTACCGGAGGCACTGATAACAATAGGTTCTTCATTTTGCAATCCGAGATAAATCATCACGTGGGTGCTTTGGTACAAGAGCACCGGATAATTATCTTTAAGCATCTCTAACTTGGTAAGCGGGGCTTTATTTTTAAGAGAGATGACTTTTCCGACACTATCTTGTTGGGTACTAGTATTTCTTGGAAAAGCAAAGCCAAAAGTCCGATAGATATTGGCAACATAACTAGAGCAATCGACACCGTAGTCTTCCCCACCCCATCGATAAGGCGTTCCAATATAATTGAAAGCTAAAATATAGACATTTTTCTTTGTATAAGGTAAATAACCAAGATGAGCAGTATTTCTTCCTACGGTTATTTCTTTGGAAATTAAATTACCCTCTTCATCTTGACTAGGTACGGCGACCAAATACCCATCGGCGGTCGTTTTAAGAAAAGGAAGTTTTACACTCATATCTAGTTGAATACCATCTATTTGAATACTCGATTTAGTAATAATGGCAAAATTAGAATTAGTAAAATAAGCATACTGCTCATCTGTCACATAAACGATATCTTCTTTGGAAACCCAACCCAAATAAAATTCCGATTGCACAAGTAGCCACTTAGCATCTTTACTTTGGTGAATTACGAGGACTGGGGTATTTAACAATAGTTCAGTTTCTTGTAAATCATCAAAGTTATCCGAATCTTTTAATAAACGAAAATGTTTAGGTGTAGGAAAAGATTTAAGATTAGTCCGCTCAGTAACTAGGGCTTTTTGTAGAGTAACTTCTTCTTTTAGGGCTTCTTTATTGCAGTTAGCTTTTATCTCTTCGACGTCTTTTGACGTAAGAGCAACACCATTATCGTACCTCGGTAGACTGGGCATCTCATAATAGTCAATAATAGCTAAAACTTCATCTTTTTCCATCGTAGTCCGAGTCATATCATAAATAGCTGACGTTTTATCTTTAATATGTTCATTATAAGTAGCAATTTCTTCGGCGGTCAATAAGACATCATCGGTAATATTATTTAAATAAGGGATGGCACTTGGAGGAATTTCTTCGATATAAGAGTCATCATAAACAGGAGTTGATGCCGGAGAAGCGGCATCTTTAGCAGTTAATAAACTCACAATAATTAACAATACAATTATGAAAGATAACGATTTGGACATTGTAATCACCTTTATTATTTATTTTGGTTATGCTAAATATTTTTATGTATTTTACTAATCTTATTATAACATACTGGGCGAAAACATCATAAACTATGATGGAGGGATTTTTATGGACTATGATTACCAATATGGTAATAAAGCTTATAAATATTATGGAAATGTGGGGGTAGAATACACTAAATATAAGATACTCGCACCGGCTCAAGAACAGGATAGGCAACCGGGGATGGAATATTTAATGGTACCGGAACCAATATTCGATAATCCAAATTATAAAGGTAGCGGAAAATTAAAAGATAAGGTAGCAATTATTACGGGTGGCGATAGTGGTTTAGGTAAGGCCGCAGCCATTGCTTTTGTTAAAGAAGGCGCTAAAGTAGTTATTCCTTATCTAGATGAACATAAGGATGCGGAAGATACTAAAGAATATATTGAAAAACTAGGAGGAGAATGTCTTTTATTATCTGGGGATATCCGCGATAAAGAGTTTTGTCAAAAAATAGTTGATTGTACTTTAGAAAAGTTTGGGAAAATTAATATTTTAGTCAATAATGCCGGAGTGCAGTATCAAGCGGATTCGTTAGAAGAGATAAGTGACGAACAATTCGATAAGACGATGAAGGTAAATATTTACGGAATGTTTTATTTAACCAAAGCGGTATTACCCCATTTGAATAGTGGTGATTCAATTATCAATCTATCATCAGTAACGACTTTTTATGGGGAACCTCAACTTATCGACTATGTTACTACTAAAGGCGCGATAGTTGGTTTTACTAGAGCACTAGCCCGAAATTTAGCATTAAAAAATATTCGAGTAAATGCCATTGCTCCGGGATTTTTTTGGACACCATTGCAACCGGCTTGTTGGGTCAAAGAAAAAATACCATCACTAGGAGCTGACGCAGCGATGGCAAGAGGAGCGATGCCTTATGAATTAGCACCAACTTTTGTCTTTTTAGCAAGTGATGATGCCAGTTATGTTACCGGTCAGGTTATCCACAATAATGGTGGGCAGATAATGGGTTAAAACTAAATTATTTAGTTTTTTTCTTTTATCTCATCTAAAATATCCATAACTTCATGATAGACAGTTAATTCATCATTAGGAGTATTACTATCTTGATATGGGGAGACAAAGTCGGCAATTTCTGATAAAACTAAAGCAATATTACTTTTATTAACTTTATCTTTAATGATTTCTAAGCAAGTATTACGGTAGCCGCGAATGGCACACCCGGCGAGAGACTTGTAATAAGAAATTTCCGGTAAGTTAGACTTGTGGTATAAGTCGAGAGCCATCTCATCAGTTATCTTCCGAGGATTATGTAAGATTATCTGATTACTGCGAAATACACCGTGCGGAGCCGACTTACTAGGGCAATCGATAATTTGGGCCGAATCCGGGATTTCAACTTCATAAATGGTATCACCCCTGATTAACCAACGGAATATTTTGTCTTCCGTACTAAAATTAAAACCGCCCATTTCTTGGGGTGTATCGGCATCAGGGCACCAATTGCTAGCAACATTCACGGTATCTATTTGATATTCTAAATTTTTATCAGCACCGGAAGATGCCCCAAATAAAACTTTGACATATTTAGGCATTAATTATTTCCCCTTCCCTATTTTTATATTTATCGAGATAATAAGTTACGTCATTTTGCAAAATGTGGTTGATAAACTCATCTAGTTTAGCAGGCGGAATAATGTTTTTTCTTTTTTCACCATAGTAGTTAGCATTTACTTGGCTTGTGATAATTCTTTCTTCAGCTTCTTTGGCAAATGGATGATAATCGATATCATAATTAGTTTGAAGATGATTTTGAAGAAGATTATAACTGTAATATAGATTCTTTTTAAAATCCGGATAAGCCATATTTTGAAGCAAATCTTGACTAAAGAAAGTCGTAAAGAAAAGATAGTCAGTTAATAAATGGAGAAAATAACCTTTCTCATAGTCATTAGCAACTGATTTATCTTGTAAATAAGCCTTTAAATCAACTTTATTGTTTAAAATTTTAAGAGTAGTGACCGGTCCTTGAATGGTAATTGCGTAGTGACTTGCGCTACGATTGACTGCTAGATCAGGGGCAAGAGTGCCTTTAATGAATGATGTAACGTCTTTAACATCACTGTACATTTGCAAATATTTTCTAGCTATCGCAATGTGTATATCTAAACTTGGCATAAAAACACCTCAATCTTAATTTAATGATACCACATATCGCGATTTTTAACTAATTCTTCGTTCGTTATTTGACAAAACTAGAGCTTTGTAATCTTCCCCGTCCATAACTTCGATTGGGTCGACAGAAACATCATAAGCAATAGATACGGAATAATCAGGATAATGACTTAAAATCTCCGCTAGTTTTTCGTCGCTAATTCCTAGTTCTTGGCGATGCGCTAAAATATATTCAATATCGGCTTTATCTTTATCGCTCCGATAAACATATTTACCTTTAATAGCACTGCGTTTGCTTGCAATAGTGTACTCTAAAGGAAGAATATTGAAAACGGAACCGTATACTTTAACTTGTTGCATAAATTCCGCGAGCTCGGTATCATTCATCACGCGAACACCAAGTAAGAATTTACCCTTTTCGCGGATATTGAAACTTTTAGCCATAATATCCGATTCGTAATCATAAATAGGAAAGACGGAAATATTGACACCAAATAATTGGGCTTTGAAACCAAAATCTTGAATTTTATAATAGTATGGTAACCTATCCTCTTTCCAAGCAGTTGCGTGGAAATGAACTATACCCTTTTCATCGATGAAACTTTTTTCTTCGGAAGGAGACGTCCTATATTCTGCATTAGATAGGAAGCTAAAAAAATCCTCTACGAAACTGCTTGTATCAGTGGCAAGTTCTTCATTGCTAGTTTTTCTTACAGCAATATCGGTAGTTTCTTTATAAATTTTGGTAGTGAGACGGCTAGCTTCAGCAAGCGGTTTAGAATCGAATAACATAGTAAATGATTTTTGCCGAGCTAGTTCCTCCCGCAATTGTTCCATATATTCCGTTGGGCAAAAGATATCGACATCTCCAAAATCCCTACTAGTTTGTGCATTTGTCAAAATATAAGGAATAGTACCGCCATAGAAACAAAGGTGCTGCAATAGATCTTGATTAAGTTTACTTAAACTGCGATAAAAACTTTTAATTTGACTTAAAGTATGCTTTTGTTCTTTAATTTCGCGAAGGAGGTTGACATGAACAAATTCACCATTAACCCCGGGAAACATTTGAGGATTATTTTTTTGTTTTTGATAATTTTCTTTTAACTGACGAGCTTCTTCGGCTTTCTCTTTCCGAAACTCAGCTAGTTGTCTTTCCGTTGCCGCTTCTCTTTTAGCTTTTAGAGCAATGCTAGCTTTTTCGTGAACGGCCATAGCTTCAGCGGCAGGTAATCGGTCCGCTACTGCGAGCATTTTAAGTTCTAGTTTCCGCTTAGAATTATCTAAATAGCTAGTTTGAATGCAGATGTATCTGATGTAGCCATTATCATCGAAGATATATTCTGTGTCAAAATGATTAGCGCCGATAAGGGCCGTCATCTCTTCTTTCGTTTTAACATTAATTGTTGAGTGGACTTTAAAATAATGAATTTCACAAGTGGATATATCTGACGATAAACTCGAAGTTTTGATGGCATTACTAAAATCGGTTTGAAAAAGTTCTTCTTTTTCTTCCCCTTCAATAACTCGAGTTCTAGCAAATATTTTTAAATAATCGGGATTATAAAATAATACCGCTACACTAGGATTAGTAAAATCAAGACGTTCTCCTTTAGCAAAATGCATATGAATAACAGCACGGACTTCAGGACAACCTTCTTGTAAGATAATTAATCGAGGATCAGAAGCACCAGGGGCAGGCACACTTTTAAGACTTCTTACAAGAGCAGCATCACTTTCGCTTATGTGAGAAAGAAACCATTCATCAAGATAAATATAATCATCTTTCCATAAATAAATGCTCCCTCTATAATCTTCTTTAAGGGTAATGGATTTATAAATTTTATCAAAGCTTACATCATTTTCATCGGCACTTTTATTATCTTTCCACCTTAAAGCCTCAGTTGAAAAACAATCTTTAAATATTCTTCCTTCTAGTTCGTCAATTAGCCAATCTTTCCGATATCTGACTATGTCCCCCTTCTTATGAATTTGAGATTCGTCATCTTCGAAAAATTGTAAATAGATATAATCTTCTCTTTTAAAATCGCTCATGATATCCTCCTTTTAAAATTTAATGTTTTTATACTAACATTAAACACGGGGAAAGTCAATTGATTATAGGGTTTGGCTTGGCAATAAATAGGTATCAAATTATAATTTTTTTAGATATTCTCTTATACTTGGAAAAAGACTTTAATTATTGCTATAATAAGGTTGGAAAGAGGAATATTTATGGTAATATATGAAGGGATATTTTTTGATGATGAGGTAGCAGAATTAATTTATTCTTTAGATGAAAAAAAGCTCGATGAATTAATTAAGAACATTCATTGTACCTTTAAATTTCGCCCACAATATCAAGAAATCTTCGATGATATAGTGGGAAAAGAATTTACGGTCTTGCTTATTGGGTATGGCAATGACGGAGCTAATAGTGGATTTCAAATCCAACTGCCGGAGGAATTACATCCCTACTATATCAATTATGAAAACAATAATCCCCAAATATGGAAAGTCCCTCATATTACGAGTTCCATTGCCTATGGTGCAAAACCTATAAATACGAAAAATTTAACATTTAAAGCTTTGGATAAACCGATTAGGATAAAGGGGCGTTTTGGTTATTGGGTTAAAGATGAGATGGGTGAACATATTTCTTTTAAACCTTGGAAAAAAAGTTATTAAGGCAATAGTTTACTAATGACTATTTTTTAATAACTCTTCATATTTGCCGGTTTTAGAGACAATATTATATGGATGGGATTGACGAAGAATTTTGCGTTCTTCAGGGGGCATTTCCAATACTTCATCGGCTATATCCATATGTAATATTCCTTCTAGATGGTCCATTTCGTGCGACAAGACAGTCGATTCAAACCCTTCAAAAGTATCGCGGTGTTTTTTACCGCCAAGATCAAAATATTCCACGACAATCTTATATGGTCTTTTTACGTGCCCAACAAAGTCTAAACAACTAGCGCAAGCTTCCCAATAATCGGTTAAGCCCCATCTTTCATAAATCACTGGATTTATTAAAACTCTAGCTTCATTGTAGTTGGCATAATTTTCGACGTCTTCATTTTTTTGAATTTTATTAATAATATCTAAATTGGTATTTTTGATATATACAAGTCTTTTAGGAATTCCTAATTGGACAGCGGCCATAGCCATTACATCATTTTCTTGGCAATATTCGGCTAGAACATTGATATCATTTAGTAAATTTGGATCATTTAAATCCACATTGGCAGAGATTTGCCGTAAATATTTTTCATTATCTTTGATGGTTATTGCAGTTATGGACATATTAATTCCTCCTATAAATTATAAACTTTTTTTAATTATTTTTGAATTACATTATTTAATATAAAGTTAATTATTTCGCTAGTTTTCTTTTTTCTAGTGGCTCTATCTAGATGGGTATTGTGTAAAACGTTGCACATTACTAACACGATTATTTTTTGTTCGAAATCGATAACAAACATCGGACCGGTATAACCGGAAAAAGTAATGGCTTGGTTACTTAAACACATCGGTACATCATTTTTTTCTAAAATAGCATTAGGATAGCGACAGCCCATAAAATTATAGGTATTTGGTAAATATAAATCGCTATGGGTTTTGGTTACTAGTTGGTATAGTTCATTGATTTCTAAATCTTTATTGATATAACTTTTTAAAATATTTAAATTATAATTATTAATGTCGTGGTGTTGAAGCATTAGATTGATAGTTTCTTTTTTTAGTAAGGAATAATCAAGAAAAGATTTTAAAAATTTTAGCATATCTTCACCTGTCGAAAATAATCCGGCATGACCAGTGGATATTCCTAACTTGTGAGCTTTCCGCGCTTTTTTATCGTGTACTATACCTAGGGGTAAATCAGTCACTATTGTATCGGCGATACTTTCAAAATTGCAAGAAGCACAATTTTGTGGATTGGGATTAAAAGTAGTATTTTTTAGATTTAAAGGTTTTAAGATTTTTTGCTGAACTAATTCGGCATAAGAAGTTTTATAAATTTTCTCTAATATATTAGATAATATGATATAGTCTATATCAACGTAAGTGGGAATATTTTTTAAGACATAAGCAGAATATAATATTTTATTAAATTCTTGGACAGTATTGGCATCTCCAAGGTATCCATCAGTATATATTTCTTGATTATGACATAATAAATCCAAAATGGTTGTTTCTTTTAAATGAATAAATTTATTATTTAAGGAAAAAATACTTTGATTTAAATCTAGAAAATTTTCTTCATAAGCTTTATATATTAATACTGCTGTAAATACTTTAGTTAAAGAAGCGATATCGTATAAGGTTTCGGAAGATGTTGGCTGTTCTATAGGCAGAGTACTTTTATTTCCGAAAATAAATTCTAAATTATTATCATTATAAAATATTTCAATAACATAGCCGGGAGAATGGATATTTAAAAAACTTTTTTCTAAATATTGTTGTAATTTATACATCTACATCACCTACTCTCCTCTCATATTGGACTCTCTTGATATATTCATCGTAACATAAAAACGCTCTTTTTTACAAGTTACTTTACTATTTTTAATTGAGTTCTAAATTTTTTTAAGAACATTTAAATAGTGGCTTTTTTATGTTAAAATAATATTTACAAAGGAATGTTGAATAATGAATGTTAAAGAAAAGTTAGAAAAATTAAAAATTAAAATATTTGATTCTTCTCTATCAAGTAATAGAGACTATGAATTTGATGCTGATCTAGAAGATCATCCAATTGGAAAGCATAATATATATAGATTATATTATATTAATTATCATAGAATTGGTGAGCATTATGGTGAAGCAGGTCACAATGTAGGGGTCATTGATTGGCCATTCAAACCTTTTATGCTTCCGGAAGGGATGAGTCGTGAAGATGGTTTTAAAGTTTTATCTTATTTAACAGACTATATAGAAAAACGCCTAAATTTAAGTCCTTGTTCACATAGGAGCGTATCAACTTTGGAAAGTGTGCTAGATTTAGAAAGATTAGGATTTAGAAGAATAAATGCCGATGTTGATGACAGTGAAGTTATTGATTTATTTACGGTATCGGGGCGGTTACTACTATTTAAAAATAGCGAACATTATCCCAAATATTTTGAATGGTATACCGAGGGTATTACTTTTGATGAAATAAAGGCAATCTATGATAAGTGTGGGAAGGAATTTCACGATTTAACTTTATCCCAAAATTCTAAAAAACCAAAAAGTGGTACGGCAACTGATGGACCGCAATTGCGGTGGAAAATATAACAAAAGCGACTTTTTAACGAGTCACCTTTTTATTATTTGCATTTGTCTAATTTGATATCATTGAAGCTGTTTTTATCATATTGCATAAAATATCTATTTTCCGTTTGTTCTTTTATTTTAAATCCTAATTTTTGATATAGATTTAAGGCAGGAATATTTTCTTTATAAACCCATAAATAAACTTTAGAATTATTATTCAATATATTATGTAATATATTTGTACCTATTCCCTTTCTACGATAATCTTTAGCTAAATATAATTCATTTAATAAAATACCGTCTTCATATTTTTCTAGCAATAAGCAGCCAGCTTTTTGGTTGTCAATTATAATAATTTCATAAGCACCAATTTGGGTAGGAATAGTAGTTTTAACATAATTAGTTATTTTTGCAATTTCATTTTTTGGTAAGTCTTTCGCATAATCCAAAATGCTAGCTAATTTATAGGATATCAGTAATTCTATATCATCCTTAGTTGCCAATTCTAATTTATAACCCTTACTATTTTTCATAAAAGAAAACCTCTTTCTTTATAAATCTTTAATCCTAGGTACAATGGCATTCTAAAAAATAAAGATTTTTTCAATGTATTACTTTATTTGGGTGCATTATTGAGCATTAATTTTGCTCCTTTTTTAGTAGAATCTTCCATATCGGTGCTTGGCGGTGGGGACGCTAAATCCATTTCACATAATTTGCGATAATGCTCATAAAATGCCAAATCAAATGGGCGATATCTACTGCCGGAATGAGTAAAGCAAACGATTAGAAAGCCATAATCCGGACTCACTCTTTTTATATTTATTGTTACCGTTTTCGTTATAGAATCTGATAAAAGCATTAGTATATTACCTGTTTCAAAAGGCTCATTATCGCTATGCCATTCCACATAAGTGCCGTTACAAAGATCTTTAAAATAAGGATGACTTACTAGTTTTTCGTTATATTTTCTTTCTTTTTCACGTAATATTCGCAATTCTTCACTATTACGGCAATAAGATGCTTCTTCTTCATTTACTTGAAATATTTGATAATTAGATATGCTTAAAAATAACTTATGGAATAAATCATAGATTGGGCCATCATTTTCACTTATGATAAAGCTTTCATCTTGACTATCAATATTATCTATATTCATTAAATCCCAATATACATCACCATTGCCACCAAAATAAATTGTTAAAGTAGCATTTTCTTTGATCAATTTAATTACATCGAAGCCTAAAGAATCTTTTTCTCTTATTATTTCCATATAGTTACCACTTACTCCCCTAGATATTTCTAAAGACTTTTATATTATTCATTGTAAGGTAGATTATTTGCCCATTCTTCCAATCTTTTTATACTTTCCTTACGTTCATTATCAAGTTCAAGGATAGTTTTAAATTTAATATCGTCTTCATCGGAAAAAGTTGAGATATAGTAAGTTAGATCTTTATCAATTAATTTAAATCCTTTAGGTAAACTTTTAAATTTATAATCTTCTTCAAACATTAAAATGATGGCTTGATAATCATTTTTTTCAATTACTTTTCTTATTTTATCTTTAGTTAAATTATTTATTTCTAAGATTTTTTCATCAATAAGACCTTGTACAACTTCACCAATTAAAAAGGCAGTATATATGTGAGCATTACTACATATGTTGACTCGATAACCTTTTTTATTTAGTAAAGATACGGCTTTTGCTAATGAAGCTTCTACTAAGATTAAATTTTCTTGATTTTCAATATCAAATGTTTTGGCATTTAAAGATAAATATCCATTCTTCATAAATCTCTCCTCTATTGTATATATGTGTGTTTTCTACATTGTCATAACTATTTAGTACTTATTAAATTTTTATTTAAATCTTCTAATTCTTTTATAGATTTATCATTTGCTAATATTTTCATTTGTCTAATAGCTGAATTATTAAGTTTTATCAATCTTTCTTTTTGTGGTATGTTATCGTTAATAAGTTCAGCATTTGTATTTTCTAAATTACATAAAATAAGTAAATGTTTTAAATCTGTATAATCTCGAATATTTCCTTCAATATTAGGATTTTTATCTCGCCATTCTTTTGCAGTCATCCCAAATAAAGCAACATTTAAAACGTCAGCTTCTTCAGCATACACATATTGTTTTTGTTTTTCAGTTAATTTAGGAAT
>CANQMM010000015.1 GCA_947624955.1 uncultured Bacilli bacterium
ACTACATAACTTCTAACTTTTAAATTATAAAATAATAAATCAATATAATAATCTTCATTTTCTATTTCTAAATGATATTGTCTTCCAACAAAAGCGAAACCATTACCAAGTTCTAATAGTAATTTAGTTATATTAGCAGTTAATTCTCTTTCAATATCGAGTTCTTTAACATCTTTATCAGCTGTTATGAAATCAAAAATATAGGGATTTTTTAATAATTCTTTTACTTGTTCATTATTTGGTTTTGGTAAAGTTTCATCAAAATTAGTAGTTTTATTTTCTAAAAGAGCCTGTCTTTCATATAATTTACTTGATATTTGATGAATTATGATTGGTCTTGGCCAGCCATTATTGATTGATTCTATAATATACCAATTTCTTTGCTCTTTATCTTTTACTTGATCCATAATAGTTGTAATTGAAGTCCAAGGCAATTTTGCAACATCATGTTGCAAAAATTCATCATTATCAAATTCACTAGCAAATTTTTGCATATATCTTAAATTTCTGGCTGACATACCTTTAATTGTAGGAAACTCTATTTTTAAATCTTTTGCTAAGGTATCAATAAAAGATGAACCCCATTTGTTATATTGGATTAACTTTAATCCAATATTGTAATACATTAAAATTAAATCTTTATTAGCATTTTCAACTATTTTACTTCTAGTAACTAATAGAGTGTTTTTTATATCATTTAAAATTTCAAAATACTTATCATTATTTTCTAACATGAAATCTCCCCTTACTTGCTTTTGTTAATATAATTATACTATATTTAATGGAACATTTCTATGCTCCCACTTGAATAAATTTTAAAAACTGATATAATTAAATTAGTTGATTTAATCAATCTTGGGAGTATGATTTTTCGAATATAAGTAAAGTTATCGCTCCATTGACGAATCTGTTCGAACTTTTCGAACTTTCAAATATATTTAATCTCTTGATAGAGATGATTTTTTTATAATAAAAATCCCTAAATGATTAATTATCTTTCAAAGACAAATTATTATAGTGATTTGTTACGATAACGCATTTTTAATTGCGGAAACTCTTCTAGGGACTCTTCCGGACGTTTCAATAAAGATAGAATTCTTTTGACTATTAAAAGATCTCTTTTACTACCATTTGGTTCATTATAATATTGTTGCAATAGTTCTTCCGTAATGACTTGTTCATCATTTAAGCCATAATAGAGATGATTTTGATAAAATCGCAAACTATGAACAAATAATGTTTTATCTATTCTAGGTATTCTTTCGTTACTTTTTATCTTTTTTTGAAGTTCTTGAATTACTTCATCAATAGATTTACATCCAAGTGGTAATGTTGAAATAATACCGTCTTGAGATTGAATACCGGCATAAAAATTAACAGCATCCAACATTGATTTTTCTGCATCTATGCAAGGATAAGTTTCTTTTAAATATTTTATCCCACTTATAATGGAATATCTTTCGGCATCTAGTTCATATTTAACATTGCCTTTATTTAATAAATAATAGCCATCGAAAAAATAACGAACATACAACATTAATTCCGAGTTAAAAACATCTTCTTGAGTAAAGCCGTCTATTTCTTGACCTTCATATATAACTCTTCCTTGTAAAAAATGCCGAAATTCATGGCCCGTACACAATGCTAAAAAAGCATATAAACCGTCATAATCCATCATTCCTTGTTCGATAGCTGATTGAGCATACAACATATTAGGAATGTTAATAAATAGTTTATGTTGATCACCAATATGTTGGTACCACCCGACATTATTGCGTTGAGATTCTACATCTCTACTCGTAAGAATGGTGTCTAAACTCCCATTATCAATTCTTTTATAAAAAGTTAAGAGTTTATTAACAAAATTTATGGCTTGTTTTTCATTAATTTGTTTAAAATACATAAATGTTATCCCCCTTTAGTTGCTTTTTATAATAAATTAAATGAAGGTGAATGTCAAGATTAGCTAGTAAATAAAATGTGTTGGTTAATCATCGTAATTCCATATTTGTAATTGGCCTTTAGCTTTGATTGGCTTAATAGGTTTTATATCTTCCAAAATCCAAGCGTATCTTCCTTCTGCATATACGCCACAAATGTATTCCTGTTGATTATTCTTTTGCATATTTTCCACATAATCTTTTGTCATATAGATGCAATCGACTAGTTTACACTTACATATAATATTTCCAAAATTTAAGGGAATATTTTCAATTAAGGCCATTAATTCTTTATTTTCTCGACATTCTTTGGATATTTTAGTAGTACTAGCGTGAATATATAATTCACCTCTGTAAGTTGTTTTCCAACTTCTAGTTTCAACTAATTTTTTATTTTCTTTTACTAGAGTAGCATAGGGCTCTTTTAAACTTAATACTTTCATATAACTCATCCTTTTCATTTATTGGCTTCATTTTTTATTTATTTTAAATCAACAAAATTTGTATTAAAAATATTGGCTATTATTTTAAATAATTTATAATTATTGGTCATATTGGAATAGCGTTTTTGCATAATTTCGTTAGTTATTTTATATTTCTTATTGGTACATAATACGATATAATTTACATTATTATCATAATAATATTTATTTGTATTATAAAAGCCATTTCTTAAATAAAAATTTTGACGTCTAAGACTTATAGCATCAATTGGTCTTTCAATTGATAAAAATAGAGTTTTATATTTTTCTTTTAGATCAAATAGTATTTTAGAACCATATTTTTGATTACGTAATTCTGGTATAACAGCTAAATACATAAGATAGTAGGCACTTTCACAATTAACGAGATAACACATGCCAATAAAATGGTTACTATCTAATACGGCAAATAAAACAGAATGGTTTTCTTTAAAGCATTCTTTCAATAACCAAAAGGGAATTCTTTCATTTTCCGGAAATGAATCTAAATAAAGCTGTTCAATTTTAGCGATATACTTTTGATCGTTGGTATAAATTAAATTCATTTGACCACCTATATACAATTATAAAACTTTTTCATTCATAAAATCTAGACTCTTTATGTTTAGCAATGATATAATTATCTATATAAGTTTTTAGGAGTATAACATGGCAGTTAAAAATATAAAAATTGAAGATATTCAAGATATAGATTTACAATTTTCTTTTTTTCATTATACAAATATGAAGAATATAGACAGCATTGATGTGAATGGTCTTATCCCACAAATTGGTAATAGTGCTACAGGAATAGAAAAGTCGGAGAAAATTTTTTTTGCTATTGGGGAAAAAGGGGTATTTTCAATTTTTGATTCGTGGATAAGGTGGCTAATTGCTAAGAGGATAACAGACTTACCGGGGGAAAAAGCGGATATTCCTTTTTATCGTTTTTGTACGTTTATAATGCGTTTACCACTCATCAGGCATATAGTAAATATCTTTGTTAATTTGATTGTCTGGTTAGAATTTAAAATTAAATATTTTAAGGTAAAATCTTTTAAAATAATGAAAGATATTTTAGATAATAGTTGTATTTTAAAATTAGATTTAGAAGAAGGGGTAGATTTTTCTTATACGGATATTGATGAAGTAAAAAGTCAGAAGTTCAATCGCAAATTATTAAAAACAGTTTATGCTAAACAAAATAAAATGAGTAGTAAAAAAATGGATTATTGGAATATGCATACTTTTAGTAATAAATCTATTCCTCCTGCCAAAATTACTTTACTTAAACTCAATGATTCTTATTGCTGTATGGATATTTTATTATGGATGATTAAAAATACTAAAATAAATTTAAAAACTCTATCACCATATTTAGATGAATTTTTAAAATATTATAATCTTTTGGATTAAGTATTTTAGAAATTTTTATTTTTGATAGAATTTAAAGCTTGTAATTATATTTACTATTCAAGATATAGTGATTTTTTAATTACTTTATGATACTATACTAGTAGGTGATTAAATTGAAAATAATAAAGTATCCCCAATCTTGCTTATTAATTCAGACTCAAGAAAGTAAAATTTTAGTTGATCCAGGAAAGTTAAAATATCAAGAAAGATTTCTAGACGAATGGTCGGAAGCTGATATTATTTTAGTAACGCATAAACACGGAGATCATATTAATAGTGAAGTCATAAAAGATTTAAATATACCGATTTATTCAACTAAAGAAGTTCAAGATAGTTATCCCGATTTGAGCATAAGAATCGTTAAAGAAAATGATGTGATTAATTTGGGGGGAATTAATATAGAAGTGGTTAAAGCGGTTCACGGTTATAATCCTTTATTAAAAAATGGGGGAGAAGTTTTAGAAAATGTCGGATATGTAATTGATGATGGTAATTGTCGATTATATATTACTAGTGATACGATTTGTTTTAGAAATGATTATCAAGCAGATGTTGTGGCTTTACCAGTTACGGGTTATGGGCTTACAATGACGAGTTTTGAGGCGGCATTATTTGCTAAAGATTTGGGAGCACGGTTAGTTTTACTGATACATATGGATAATGATAAATATCCAACGGATCTAAATAGTATGAAAATTAATTTTGCTAAAGAGAAGATAAATTATAAAGTCTTAGATATTGAAGAGTCCTTAGAAATTTAGGAGTAGTTATGAAAATTATCTTTGATACGGATTTAACAAATGAAATTGATGATTGTTTTGCTTTAGTGTATATATTAAAGAGTGTCTTGTCTAGTGATTTAGGTGCAATTACTTTAGAACCGTATGATACATTTTGGCAAGATTATGATAATAAGACAACGATGTTAAGGAATAATTTAGAAGCTTATAAAATATTACGCTTATTGGATGATAAACGCTACGAATTAATCTATCCGGGAAGTAAATATTTCTTTAGTGATATTAAGAAAAAAGAGAATATTGAAGCTGTCGATAAAATAATTGAAATTGTGAAAAGAGAAAAGACAATTATTCTAGCAACGGGATGTTTAACGAATATTGCTTTAGCTTTGGAAAAGGATACATCTATTGCGGATAATATAAAATTAATATGGCTAGGGGGAAGAACTGTTGAAACTTTAAAAGTTGAATTTAATTTAAGACAAGATATTCAAGCAGCCCAAATAGTTTATAAGTATGTTGATGATCTAACGATGATTTTTTCGAAAAGCATTGGCTCAGCAATGAAGATACCTTTAGATAGAATTAAAAATGAATTAAGTAACAAAAATGAAATTTGTAATTATTTATTAGATAAATATATTTCGTTAGATTGTGTCAAAGAAAAAGGGGTTAAAACTTTATATGATGTCGTTGTGCCAATATTATTAACTAGACCGGAATTATATACAATGGAAAGTCTTCCGATTGCAGGGATTACAGATAAGGGGGAATATATCGTTGAACCAACAGGGAAACTAGTTAAATATTGTGTCGGGATTGATGATAAAGCGGTAATTGATGAACTATTACAAATTATTACGCAATAAAAAAGATTTTAAGTAGAGACTTAAGATCTTTTATTGTGGGAAACTAATTTCAAGATTGGTCCTTCTTCTTTTTTATCAGGAACAAAGGAATCTTTCTTGTCATAATATTCATGAGCTATAGGACCATCACCATGCTCCATTAAAATTTCATATAAACCTTTAGATAAAGTCGAGTGTTCAGTATCAATATATCTTTGTTTACCTAATAAACGCTTAAGAAATAATTTCCTTTTTATTTGATTAATTTCCTTTTCGGATAATCCGCTTAAATGATAATCGTATAATTGTTCTTCCCGAAAACCAAATAACTCCCGGTGGCGAGTCGTAAACTTGCCATTAAAGAAGGTTTTCCGGATGTGGGTTGCTTCGGCTAAAGTGATTTGTTCAGGATAGCGAAACTCTTGTAAGAGTGGGGCTAAACAATAACAATCATCAACATAGATGGTTCCAACTTTAAAGGTATCTCCAATCGCATCGGTAATAAATTCTTCATCAAGTATCGGATAACTAGGTGATTGATATAATAAATCTGTGAATATTTCTTGAGCCCCAGGGACAAATAATATTGAACGAAGATGCTTTGACATAGAACTTAAGGGTGCACCTAAGGGAATACTTTTTGATTCACCATTATTAAATAGAATTGTATGTAATTGCATAACGCGACCAACATAAATATTGTCACGATTAACTACATAATTTGCATTTGCCATAATAAATCCTCCTAGGAGTTATTTTACTATATAAATTTTTATATGGCAATTATATTTTGGAACATTCTAAAACTAGGTAGCATATAATAGAATAGGATAACAATAGGTTATCAATAGATATTCCTATACATAAGTTTTTAATAGTAGAAACGTTTTGTATAAGGAGTGAGTTTATGAAAAATAAAAAACTAATAATTATTGGAACGTTGCTAATAGCTATTTTGGCGATGTCCGTAGGATATGCTTCTTTAGCAACAACAATAAGTCTAGATGGTACAACAGAAATTACGGGTACTTGGGATATTAAGATTACTAATGTCGAAGTTGTCAAAGTAAGTGATGGTTGTACAGCAGGTGAGCCATCTTTTACAGATAATACCGTTTCTTTTGCCGCAACACTTAATAAACCGGGAGATGAGGTTGATTATCGAATTACGATTGCTAATGCGGGTACGATTGATGCCGAGTTAGATAAGGTAGTATTTGATATTGAGCAAAATGATGTAAAAGAAATAGTTTATCAAGTCACTAGTCCAGCTGATGAACTGCCAGCTGGGGAAACAACGACATTCGTTGTCAATGTTATCTTCGATAAAGATATAACAGAAATACCAAGCAGTAAAACAAGAAAAATTAATGGAACAATTAACTATGTACAGAAATGATAATATTTAATGATCAGATTATAATTGTCTTAATTATCTATTTATTATGTAAAATCTTTGGTAAATTAGAAACAATTAATCTAATATTTTGGCTAGGCTTATTAGTTTATTATATCAATTATCAAAAAAGACATTATATCCGGAAAGTAAAAGATAAAAAGTATATTTATTATGGATTAATTATTGGTGTTATAAGTATAATAATGGCTTTTAATTCCGGTTATTTCATTGGCTTTGTAAAAAGTCCTTTTAAACATAATCTAATTAGTATAGTAAAGAATAGTTGTCAATTATTAATACCGATAGTCGGCATTGAATTAACGAGAAATATCTTAATTAATAAGTATAAATATAATAAGTTAAGTAGAGTTTTAATTACAATATTATTAATATTATTAGAAGTAAATTATAAAATATCTTTTAATGGTCGGGAAGAGATATTTAAATATATTTGTGCTGATATAATTCCGCTAATAGCTAGTAATATACTGTATTCTTATATGGTTTATCAGTATTCGATATCATTACCCTTGTTTCTGCGTTTATTAGATGTAATTGTTTTAATTTTTTTACCACAATTACCTTGTAGTAATTGGTATATTTTGGGATGTATGAGTTTAATTAAGATAATTATCTTATATGGATTTTTAAAATGTTTAAAGGCAAAAGATAAAAGGAAAAAATATAAATCTTTTGCTATAGTAAATTATGCTTTTGTACTATTATTGGTTACTAGTTTGGTAGCTTTTATGTTAGGTTTATTTAAGTATAAACCGGTTGTTATCCTTTCTAATAGTATGACTCCTTTATTTAAACGTGGTGATATAGTTATTTATGAAGATGTAGATCCGGAGAATTTGAAAATTGGGAATATTGTTTTATATACAAAGAATGGGAAAAATATCATTCACCGGATTGTAAAAATTACTAGTGATGGTTTTATTACGAAAGGGGATGCGAATAATACCGTAGATGATAAGATTAAAGAAGGGCAAATAAAAGGGAGGTATTTAGGAAGAGTTAAATATTTAGGAATGCCTTCGGTATGGTTATATGAATTTATTAAGGGGCGGTAAAGATAAAGAGAAAATATATTTATGGATTATTATTTATCAATTTATTAGTAATAGGGGGAATAGAATTTTTATTAGTTACTAAAGATAGTTATAGTTATGATATTAAAAAGGATGTTAAAAAGGATATAGTCTTTAAGACCCAGGAATTTTATGAAGAATTTAATACTAATTACGTAGCAAGTAAAGCAATAGAAAAGATTAAATTAGAATTTGATTATGTGGGAGATTTCAAAGATAAGAAAGAGATTAAGGTACAGGATAAAATTGTTGCGAATTTAGTGATTACAGAAAGTAATAATTTTAATGATAGTATATGGCAGAAGGAGTATGTTTTAAAAGAAGAGACGGATACAATAAGTATAGGAAAATTGAATATTCAAAGAGAGTTAGAGATTAATTATGATGATTATTTAGAGGTAGTTAATAATTTTCGAAGGAGGTATGAATTAAGAGGTGATGCTTACTTACAAGTTAAAATGTTCATAAATTTTGGAAGGGATGTAGGTAACTACGAAGATGTATTGGAAGTAATTATCCCGATAAATGAAGATTATACCTATATTGAAGATAATTTTGAAAAAAATAGGAAAATAAAAATAGATAATCATCAGGGAGCAATAAATAAAATACTAGTTATATTGATATTAGGGGATATATTAAGTTATCTTTGGTTAAAAGATAAGCAAGATAAGGAAGAAGGATTATTAAGTAATATTTTAAAAGATTATAAATATTTAATCGTAAAGGTTAAGGAAGCGGTAAATTTAAGTAATTATGAGATAGTAAGGGTTATAGAGATCGAGGATTTAATCGATATAGCTTTGTTAAGGCAAGTGAATATTATTTATTATGAGGAAAAGAAGATATTTTATTTATTGATTGGTAATATGGCTTATGTATTAGAGTATAATAAGACTGTTGATAATTAGATGGTTATCAACAGTTTTTTAGGTAAAATTTTTTACAGATGCCAATAAAATAAAAAACCATTTGGTAATGGTTTAGGCATTAAAGATAAGATTTTAAAACTTCGACACTAGTTTCTTGCATCGTAACATATTTCGAAATGATGGCATTAACCTTTTCGTCAATATTTTTCTTGTTGAGGATTTTTCTTCCTTCGATAATTCCCATATTGACACCTTGGAGAAGTAATTCGGCAATTTTGGAATTACTAGTGTCCGTTAAAGTTTTCATCTCGATTCCGGACCAAGTCATCGCTTTAGTCATCATACTCGTTTCGTGCGGTTGGCCATCGTTATAATCAGGATAGATTTCTTCCACATGCTTAGCTAAACTTTCATAATCGTTATACATTTTTTCTAAGACTTTTTTGAGTTCATCATCTTCAACTTTATCTAAAGTAAAGTGGACAGCATCCATACCCATACAAGCCCCTTTATGAATCTCATCTAATGCATTAATGTTTTCTTTTTCCATATAATATCCCTCACAATTATTATGGGCGGGATTAAATAAATTATACGCTTTCTAATTCTTCATCAGAGTGATCATTATTTAAGCTAGGAATATTTTGTAATTCAAAACGATGTTTTTGACCGTTTTGGTTAATTTCCTCGGTAAAATTCGCATATGGCCTGCACCATACGACGTTATTACCATATAAAGCCCGATAGACCACCATCTTGTCTAAGTTTTCGCTATTATAACCGATAGCGATAACGATATATAAGTCGCCTTTATAATGACGGTAAATTTTATTAACTGCTACTTCCATTTTATCCACCTAGGATAAATTGTAGCACACTTTAATGAACAGCAGTATATTTTTTTAGAAGTTCTTGGAAGCAGGTGATATGGATTTGTTCATCGGCAATGATGCGATTAAGTAAATTTTGGATATAACGATCGTTAATCAAACATAGATGATAACGATAGTTACGAATTTGTAATTGTTCTTCATAGATATTATGTTTTAACATTGTGATGATAAAGGTATCATAATTGATATTATTGGCATTCCAATATTGGTAATAAAAAGATGAGGGTTCTTTCGCTTTATACTTGGGAGCAAGACCTAGAAGATGGATGGTTTTACCGAGTAATTCTAGATGTTTCATTTCTACGCGGGCAATATTTTCCATAACTTCGGCAAAATCAGGATATTTTTTAAAACAGTTAAAATTTTGGAAACTATATTGGGTAATGGCGGATAATTCGCTTATGGAACCGGCATAATCGGATAAGAGAAGACTAGCATAGTAAATATTCTTACTTTCGACTTTTACTACAGGATATTCTTGATCTTGAGCATATTTCATTTTATCACCTAATTAAATATATTCAGCTCTTACCAATAATATCCTATTAGTTTAGGATAAATAATCCATAATAATAAGGGTGATGATAATGAAATATCAAAGTTTATGGGCCTTAAATCCGGAGGAAGATATTAGAAAGTTAGAGAAAGATTTAGACGTTGACGTCCTAATTATCGGGGGAGGTATAACCGGATTAACTACTTTATATTTCTTAAGAAATAGCAATTTAAAAGTAGCTCTAGTGGAAGCTAATACCATCGGTAGTGGTTCAAGTGGGTACACGACCGGGAAGATTAGTTATGTCCAAGAGTTAGTTTATCAAAAACTTAATAAAATGTATGACTTCGAAACGGCTAAAAAATATTTGGATAGTCAGTTAGCGGCGAGGGATATGTTATTAGATATCATTAAAAAAGAAAATATTGCTTGTGACTTAGAAAAAGTGGATTATTATTTGGGAGCAAGAAATGATAAAGATATTTTAAAAGTAGAAAAGGAAGGTCAGTTACTAAAAAAGATGGGGATAGAGGTAAAAGATATACAACTAGGTAAACACTCGGTCTTGGTCGTTAAAGATATTTATGTATTTCACATAATGAAATATTTAAGAGCGTTAAAGAAAATCGGAAATAAAAACATTTATGAAAAGACGAAGATTATAAAGTTGCAAAAGGAAGATTATGGTTATCTAGTAGAAAGTGCAAGTAACAAGATCAAAGCTAAAAAAGTAATAGTGACTTGTCATTATCCCTTTTTCTTAAAGCCATATTGGATGCCTTTTAAAGTAAGATGTGAAAAATCGTATATAGCGGCGAGTAAAAGTAAGAAGCAAAAATGGAGTATGAATACTAGTGATGGGATGTATTCGGCAAGATATCAGCAAGATTATATGATCAATCTTTTAGGGAGTTACTATATAAGTAATAAACTTAATGAAAGGGAAAATTATCAGGTAGTAACAAAGTTCAATAAAGAGTTAGGACTGCGTCCTGATTACCTTTGGCAAAATGATGATATGATGAGTGTAGATGGGATGCCTTATATAGGGAAGATGGAGAAAGATAACGATAAACTATTAATAGCTACAGGATATAATACTTGGGGAATGACTAATGGAACTCTAGCCGGGTATGTATTAAGTGAAATGGTGATGGGAAGAACTACAGATTATGATAGGTTATTCGACCCTTTAAGAGTGAGTTTTTATCGACATGGTAAAGAGTTATTATTAAATAGTTTTTTAAATATGCAGGGATTTATCATTAGTAAGATAAAAGGAAAACATCGTTGTCCGCATATGGGATGTAGTTTAATTTATAATCCGGTTAGTAATACTTGGGATTGTCCTTGTCACGCTTCTAAATTTAGTAGAGAAGGCAAATGGGTCAAAGGACCTAGTGATAAAGATATGGACGTATAATAGCTTTAGCCAATTTAAAAATATTTTAAATATTGCCGATATATGCTATAATTAGTGAGTAAGAAGGTATTTTATGGATAAATTTAAGAATTTCTTACTCAAAGTAAGAAAGAAATTAGTTGAATATATTTCAGTAAATAGATTATTTATTTCTTTTGTGGTTTTATCATATATAATGACGATACTAATTAGAGTTTATACAGTCGGAGTTCATTATGGATATATGCCACTAATTATTGATATGGCTTTAATATTGTTAATTGGAGCTTTTGGTTATTTATTTAAACCGGAGAAACAGTTTAGATATTATTTTGTATGGATGATAATATTTATGTTAATGTGTATTATTAATTCAATATACTATACATTTTATTTAAATTTTGCTTCTTTTGGACTTTTATCAACATTAAATCAGGTTGGGGAAGTTACCGGATCTTTATTTGAAAAATTTAAGATAGTAGATTTTATCTATGTCATATTCCCTTTGTTTTTCTATTATATCCATCGGATGTTAAATAGTACATCTTATTATAATATGGTTAGTAAAATTGAAAAAGGTAAGAAAATGTTTTGTGGGACTTTACTAGCGAGTGTTATTTTATTAGCTATGGCTATTGTTTCTCTAACGGGGAATGATTATAGTCGTCTAGCTAAATTATGGAATCGGGATTATGTAGTCGATCGTTTTGGGATTATTTTATATCAAGGTAATGACTTAGTACAAAATATTATGCCGCAAATAAATGCTTTATTTGGTTATGACGAAGCAGCAAGGGAGTTTAGAGAATTCTATAGTCAGTTATTTGCCGAAAGAGATAGTCAAGATCGAACTAATAAATATACTAATATTTTAAAGGGTAAGAATATCGTCTTCGTCCATATGGAAAGTATGCAAACTTTCTTTGTCGATTTAAAGATCAATGATGTTGAAGTAACGCCAACTTTGAATGCTTTAACTAAAGAAGGAATGTATTTTAGTAATTTTTATCCGCAAGTTAGTACGGGGACTTCTTCTGATACCGAATTTACCCTTAGTACTTCTTTGATGCCGGTAGTATCTGGGACAGTATTTACAAGGTATCATAACCGGACTTATGTAACAATGCAGAAATTGTTAAAAGAACAAGGTTATTATATCTATAGTGCCCACGGTAATAAAGCCAATATGTGGGATAGAGATGTTATGCATCCTGTACTTGGATATGATGATTTCTATTCAAAAGATTCATTTGTCGTAAATGATGATAATTTCGTCAATTTAGGGATTAGCGATCAATCTTTCTTTGAACAATTAGTTCCAAAGATGGAGAAAATTGAAAGTGAACACGATAATTATATGGGAACGATAATTACTTTATCTAACCATTCCCCTTTTGCCAGTGAAGATAGTAAGAATTATGAATTATATTATTCTTATGGTAAGTTAGATTTAACAAATACTTATCAAAAACCAAATGGCCAAGGAGGTTATGAAACAGTTACTGATGATTATTTGGAAGGAAGAAAATTAGGTAATTATATTCATAGTGTTCATTATGCGGATATGGCTTTAGGAGACTTTATAAATTATATAAAGAATAGTGAATATTTTAATAATACGGTATTTGTCTTCTATGGGGATCACGATGCGAAATTATCAATGTCAGAATATCAATATTATTATAATTATGATACAAAGACAGGAGAAGTTAGAGAAGAAGGGGACGAAGGTTACTACGAATATGAATATTATCAACATGAATTAAATAGAAAGACACCTTTAATTATTTGGACAAAGAATGCTAGTTTACTTAAGAAATTAAGAGGGGAAAATAAGAATGTTATGGGGATGTATGATGTCTTACCGACTATTGGAAATATGATGGGATTTGAGAATAAGTATGCTCTAGGACATGATATATATGATATTGGGGAAAATAATGTGGTAATATTCCCTAATGGTAATTTTGTAACTAATAAGGTTTATTATAATAATTCTACTTCAATGCCATATATTATGGAAAAGGGAACAATATTAGAAGAAAATTATACCGAGAATTTAGCGGAATATACAGATAAATTATTAGAGTTATCGGATAATATGGTAGTACATGATTTAATAGTCAAAGAAGGAGATAAAATTCCTTTAGTAAGCAAGGAAGAGGAAAATGAAAAAAAGTAACAAATGGTTATTAATAATTCTAGGGGTTTTGTTAGTTGTATTTGTTATATTGCTTGTCCTGTATTTAGTATTTAAAGATGATAATAAAGAAAAATTACAAGTAGATGTCTTAGAAGAAATACCGGAATATGGTTATGAATTAACGAGTCTAGATAGTGAATATTATGCAAGTATTTTTAAAGAATTAAATGATATATTAAGTAAAGAAGAAATAAATAAAGAAGAGTATGCGAAAACCGTAGCGAAATTATTTATTACGGATTTATATACGATAAGTACGAAGATCAATAAGTATGATGTTGGGGGAGATATCTATTATCATTCTTCACCGGATAAAAATAGTGAGTTTAAATTAAAAGTAGTAGAACAGTTCTATAACTATTTAGAAGATAATACTTACGGAGATAGAAAGCAAGAACTACCGACAGTTAAGAATGTCGAGGTAGTAGATTATCAACTAGGAGAATATACTTTATATAAAGGGACTAGTAAGGAACAAGTAGTAAGTAGTTATGTTATCCAACTAAAATGGGATTTTGAAAAAGATTTAGGATATGATACTAAAGGAGAAGTAATTTTAGTGGATAATGAAAAGAAAATTGAAGTAGTAGAGTATAATCCAGAGACCTAATCGGTCTTTTTATTTGTGATGATTTCAATTAATTTATTAGTACCAAAACTATGGAAAGAGTTTTTAAGAGTAAATAAAGAAAAGTAAACACTAGGGAGTTTGGTAGTGGTTTTTACTTCAAAAAGATGACCTTCTTGAATTTCTTTTTCGGCAAATTCTTTGGTTACTAATCCAACGCCTAAACCAATTTTGATAAAATCTTCTAAGAGGGAAGAACTAGCAATTTCAATCGTCGAGGTAATATTAATATGATTATTTTTGCAATAGTTATTAAAGGTATCGCGAGATGTAGATGGTGGACGTTGTAGTAAGATAGGATAGGTGGATAATTCTTTAAAAGAAATAGTTTTATTTTTTAGTTCGGGGAAAGCTTCCGAAGCAAGGAAACAGTTATGAAGTTTACCTAAGCGGGTAATGGTTAAATCGTTATCTTCATTATCATTTTCTTTAGCGATAAGTAGGTCGATGTCGCCGGTTTTGAGCATTTGACGAAGTTTACTACTAGGGTCAGTAAAGAGATGGATGACTATTTTCGGGTATTCATGGTGGAACTTCTCTAAATAGGGAAGTAAAAATAGACGAGTTAGGGTAGTACTGATACCGATACGGATAGTACCGGTTTCGAGTTTTTTTAAATTAGAAAAGACTAATTCCGCATTATTAAAACAATTAATACCTTGTTTAACATAGTTATAGATAGCTTGGCCATTTTCCGTTAAAGTAACTCCTCTTTTGTTACGGATAAATAATTCACCACCTAGTTGATTTTCTAAAGCTTTGATTTGTTTAGTTACAGCGGGTTGGGAAATCATTAACTCTTGGCTAGCTTTAGTGATGTTTCCTAAAGTGGCAACAGCATAGAAGACACGATATAGTTCAAAATTAATATTCATAGACACCTCATAAGACATAACTTATAGTTATGATAAACATTACTAATATGTATTTTAATTATAATACACATTTTAGTATAATGCAATTGAGGAGTGAGATATATGAGTAGATTAGTAGATTTACATATGCATAGTATATATTCCGATGGAGATAAGAGTCCGGAAGAATTAATGCAATTAGCTAAACAAAATAATATTGGGATTATGGCGATTACGGATCACGATAATATTATGGGTTCTAAAGAGTTAATGAAGATGCCTTCTAGGGGGATGGTAAGGTATAGTGGGGTAGAGTTAACGGCTTTAGTAAATAAAGGTAGAATGCATATTCTCGGTTATAATATCGATTTAGATAATGCCCAATTGAATGCCGAGTTAGATGAACTACAGAGATGTGCGATTTATAATTTACTTATGTATGTCGATCTTTTAAAAAGAGATTTTAATATTGAAATACCGAAAGAAGAAATCGATCGACTCGTGAATAGTAAGAAGAATGTTGGGAGACCGGAACTAGCTTTAATCTTAATAAAAATGCAAAAATGCGCGACGATAGATCAAGCATTTGATATTTATTTAAATCCGGTAATGGAAAGGGTGCGGAAAGTAAAGAAGGGATTAAGTCCGGAAGAATGTATAGAATTAATTAATAATGCCGGTGGTGTGGCTTCTTTAGCGCATCCTTGTTCTTTAAAATTAGATGATGCAGAATTAGAAGAAAGGATTCAAACTTTAAAAGCTGTAGGTTTAAGAGGTATCGAAATTCAACATATTCATACAACGGCGAAAGAAAGAGCATTTTATGCGCATTTAGCGACAAAGTATGATTTATTAGAAACCGGAGGAACAGATTACCACGGACCGGCAGTAAAACCCAATGTGATGATAGGTTCCGGAATTAACCATAATGTGCATATTGAGGAAGATACTTTGTCATTAGTTTTAAAAATAAAAAGTAGATACCAATAAAAAACTGTCTATTCGACAGTTGGAGCACCCGGAATGTCTACCTCGGGTGGGGTTTCTTCTTCAGGCTCCGGCTCCTCTTCTTGTGGCGGTGTTCCGGAATTAATGTAGAAAATAATAGAGGAAATATCACTTAAGAAGGTACCACGGTGAACGGACTGATTACCAATCATTCCGGGGAGAGCATCCGGATTATAAAGTTCGGATGTATAATCGACATATTCAAAAGAATAAGTGATATTATGGCTCTCGGCCCAACTTTTAGCTTCGTTAACCGATTTATTAACGAATGATGGTAAAGTTTCCACTTTGGAATTATCCGTTAGGCCTTTACCAATGATGGTACTTTCGTAGTTTTCATTAAAGGAAAAACTGAAAGTTTTAGCCATTTCGGCTTCTTCTAATTCGAGGTTGATGCGCATCGCTTTTTTAATGGCTTCAAGACTAGACTCATAATAACCTAAAGCACTAGTTACAACATCTCGACCTGGTAAATATACTGGTAAGTCATAATATTGTAAGTAAGTTTTTTGGATAGTGATTAATTCATCACTATCATTTTTAAAGAGCATATCTTTAGCTACATCATAGAAAGAATAGATTTGTTCCGTAGAAATATTGGTATCCATATTATTACTGATGGCATCTAATATATTTTGAAGACCATCTAAAGATCTAATCGTCGTTACTTTTTTGGCCAGGGCTTCAACTACTTGTTGTTGATGGCGATTGCGGGCGATATCTGATTCGATGTATAGGGCACGACATCTAGCATAGGCCAAGGCTTCTTCGCCATTTAGCGTTTGAACTCCGGGATCTAAGTAAATAGTATTTTTACCGTATTTCCGGTTAGAATTTTGTTCACAGAATTTACCTTTACAGTCGACCCCGTGATTATAGTTATAATCAGGTTTTTCGACATCGACGGTAATACCGCCGACAGCTTCCACTAAATCGACAACACCTTTAAAATTCATCTTAACGTAGTAGTCGATAGGAATGTCTGTTAAATTTTGTAAGGTATTAATGATACAATCGGTCCCATAAGCAGCAGCGGAATTTACTTTAGCATAGTTGTTATTGCGACAAGCGATAGGGACATACATATCTCTTGGCATACTGAACATCGTCGCAGTTAAGGTATTAGGATTAAAAGTAATCATCATAAGAGTATCGCCATTGAAAGCTTGGTTGGCTTCTAGACCATCTAATTCGGAATCGACGCCCATTAGAAGGATGGTAAATGGTTCAGTTAATTTTTTATTGGATTTAATCTCGTGATCTTGATTTTTTCTAGTTTCACTATATTGGTCGATAATCTTCGTTTCATTACCAATATTGGCATAGATTTCTTCTGATGAGAAGAAAATATTATAATTAGAAGAAACAAACATCGCCGAAATTTTACCGGCATATAAATCCGCTAACATTTCGTAGTAGTCATCATAACTAACTAGTTGATTTTTTTGATATTTATCTTCATAAAGTTTTTGGGCAAGTTGATGACCTTCGACTTCCTTTTCATCACTAAAGATGCCAATAGAAGAATTGTCAGTTAACTCTTCATTATTTAAAGTAATTAAATAAGTAGTGTAAGTAATTTTATCTTTACCAAAATCTAGATTACCATCAATATAGATAATAACGATAGCAGCGATGAGGTATATCGGAATTAAGATACCGGTAAAGATGTGCAAAGCCGTGGCACTTTTTTGCTTATTAGTAATTATTTTAATAGGAGTTAAAACTAGATAAGTAAAAAACCAAATAATACTTAAGATGATGATAATGATGCGACCGATGGTTTCAACACCTTTTAATAAACTTAATGAATAGATTAATGAACTAGTAGCAATTAAATAAAGAATAGTAATTATATAATAAGCTATAGCGTTAGAACGGCTAGAGCGATGGAGCTTTTTAAAGAATATTTTCATTTGAACACCTCGATTTATTCTTAGATAATTATAGTATATTTAAAATATTATTACAATATTTTACACTTGTTGATATAGGAGATTGACAACTTATTTTACTATAGAAGATAAAGTGATATAATTATATTACTATAGGAAGGAGATAAAATGATGAAAAAGTTTAAAAAATTATTAAATATATTTTTATGTATCGCTTTATTTTTATCTCTTTTTGTTAATCCTTTAGTACCGGTGGCAGAAGAACAAGAGAAGTATATCGGGACTAGTTTAGCCGAAGATGGATTAAGAGTTAGAAAAGGACCGGGGACTAAATATGAGTCGATTACGAAGTTACCACTTGGGTCCACTGTAGATATGGTCGATACGGTGAAGGTAGCTGATGAAGGCGGATGTAATGATGGTTGGTACAAAATATATTATGTAACAGATAAAGTTGGTTATGTATGTTCGACATATTTAGAGGTCATGAAAAAGATTGAGGAAAATGTAACCGGAGAACCAAGAAACGAATATGAAAAACAATTACAAGAATTAGGTTTTCCTAGTACTTATTGGGCTTCTCTAAGTGTGTTACACGAAAAGCATCCAACGTGGGTATTTGAACCTTTAATGACTAATTTAGAGTGGCAAAGTGCTGTAGCTTCAGAAAGTATTTTAGGTATGAGTTTTATTCAAACAAGTAGTCAAGGATATAGATCGACAGAAGCTAGGTCTTATGATTATTTAACGGATACATTTACACCACAAGAGGGTTCAAATTGGTATGCCGCTAATCGGCAAGTAGTTGCTTATTATCTAGATCCAAGAAATTATTTAAATGAGAAACAGATATTTGCTTTTGAAAAATTATCTTATGATGCAGCTTCCCAAACGAAGGAAGCTTTACAAGGAATAGTAGGGACTTCTTCATATTTAAATAACTATTTAGATGACTTTATAAAAGCCGGAGAAACTTATAATGTCAGTCCAGTTTATCTATTAAGTAGAGTAAGACAAGAAACCGGACTTAATGGGGGAGTAGCTACTAAAGGGGGAGCGTTTACTTATGATGGAGTTACTTATAGTGGGATATATAATTTATATAATATAGGAGCTACTACTGGTTCTAACCCCGTAGTTAAAGGTTTATATTGGGCAAGAGGGGGCGCAGCCGAAGCTACTAGTTATGGCCGCCCTTGGACTAGTATAACTAAATCGATAATGGGGGGAGCTGAGTTCTTAGCTCACGGTTATATTAATGCTGGACAGTACACTGACTATTTGCAAAAGTTTAATGTTAATCCCAATGGATCTAGTTCTTTATTTTCGCATCAATACATGACGAATATTCAAGCACCTTCTTCGGAAGCATCCTCAGTTTATAATGCTTATGCGAAGATGGAATTACTAGAGACAAGTTTTAAATTTACGATACCGGTATTTAATAATATGGGAGTAAAATCGGAATTACCTGATCCGGGTAATCCGAATAATCATTTAAAAGATTTAAAAGTTAATGGAATGACAGTTGTAGGATTTGCCCACGATAATTTTACTTATAATGTAGCAGTTAGTAAAGAATCGACTAGTGCCATTATCGAAGCAACTAAAATTAATGATAAAGCGACAGTAAGTGGGGTAGGAACTATCGCGTTAGTTAACGATGTAACTCCGGTTAGCGTGCAAGTGAAAGCGGAAAATGGCGAAATTCAGGAATATAAAATTAATATTATTAAAACGGAGGGTGCTTTATTTACCGTTGCTGAATTACTTGGTAGGACAGCACTTAAAAGTGATGGAACTTACATAAGTGGAGTAAATATTGGTTTAACAGGTTCAGGAATAAAAGCGGAAATGGCGAAAGTATCGGGAGCAATTGAGGTTAAGGTAAAGGATGCTAACGGAGTAGAAAAAAGTAATGATGTCGCATTAGCTACTGGTGATGTAGTAACTATTGTTAATGGCGTAAGTAGTGGATCTTATACGATAGTAATATATGGAGATTGTAATGGTGACGGAAATATATCAATAGCGGATTTATTAAAGGTGCAAAAAAATATATTGGGTTATGAGAAATTAAATGGGGCTTATAGTAAAGCTGGAGATGCAAGTAAGAATAATAAAGTAGCTATTGAAGATTTATTAAGTATTCAAAAACATATTTTAGGTTATAAAGAGATTAGTCAGTAAGAAGGTGGAAGAAATGAAAAAGGTAAGTCGATTATTATTTAGCTTATTAGCTTTTATTACTTTAGCAGTAAGTACTAAAGCTGCATCAGCAAATATTGCGGTTAGTACCAATGCTTCAAGAATTGTTTTGAATAACAATGTGAGAGTTACGGTTACGATATCTTCTAGTCAGCCTTTAGGTTCATGGGAATATACATTAAATTATGATACAAGCGCTTTTTCTTTAGTATCTAGTGATGTTAATCCCCATTATGCGTATGTTGCAAGTAATGGAAATACTAAGAGTGTTTCATACAATTATACTTTTAAAGCAAAGAAGACCGGAACTTTTAACTTCTATGTTAATGGAACGAATGTAATTGGTTGGGATGATTCAACGTTTAGTGTAACTAATGGGAGTAGACGCGTAACAGTTATTACCCAACAACAATTACAAGATTCTTATAGTAAAAATAATGATTTAAGTAGTTTAAGTGTCGAAGGATTTGAACTATCACCGGAATTTAATAAAGATACTTTAGAATACAGTGTTACTTTACCACCGGAAATAACAAATATAGTTATTAATGCGAGTAAAGCAGATAATACAGCTTCGATTAGTGGTATCGGTGAAATGCCCGTGTCTTTAGGATTAAATAAATTTGAAATAATTGTTACGGCCCAAAATGGGAGTACTAAAACATATGTAATTAATGCGACGGTAGAAGATTTAGATCCGATAAATGTGACTGTCGATGGGAAAAACTACACGGTAGTAAGACAAGCGGAAGCTTTAGAAGTGCCACATACGTTTATGACAACAACGACTTTTATAGATGGTATAGAAGTACCGGCATTGCATAGTGATATAACGGACATCACTTTAGTAGGATTGAAAAATGATGCCGGAAGAATAGCATTATATAGCTTTGATGTTAATGCTAATGTTTATGAATTATATCAAGAAATTAAATTTAATTCTTTTAGTATCGTACCTAAAGATTATCAAGAAGAGATGGATGGATTTGCTAAGACAAAGGTGGAAATTAATGGAATCGAGGTACCAGCATTTGTCAAAGAAGGCGATAAAGAATTCTATATAATTTATGGATTAAATACGGAAACGGGAACTACGCAACTATATAAATATGATACAAATGAGAAAACTTTTCAAAGATATGTTAAAGATAATATTTTAGATGATCCGACTTATAAGAATTTCTTAATAGTAATGGCTTTATTTGGTGGAGGATTATTAATCTCTTTAATAATAATTATTAGTTTAGCAACTAAGAATAAAAAATTAAAAATGCGTTTATTAAGTATTGCCAATAAGAATAACGTGTTTGCTATGGAACCAAAGATTGAAGAGAAAAAGCAAGAAGAACCTATAAAAGAAGAGAAAAAGGAAGAACCAACTAAAGAAGAACCGGCTAAAAAAGAAAAGAAGAAAAAGAAAAAAGATAAGAAAGAAGTAGAAAAAGTCGAAGATGCTAAAGATGAGGTAGCAGTTGAAGAACCAAAGAAGGAAGAAGCTAAACAAGAGGAAAAGCTAGAAGAAAATACATTACAAGAAACTGAAGAATTTATTTTAGATGAGAAATTGGCTAAGAAAGCCCGGAAGAAAAAATAAAAGTCCTTAAAAAGGGCTTTTTGTAAATTAGGTAAAATATTTAATGAAGTGGGGTAGGTCAATTTGTTCAATCATTTGTCTTTTATTTTTGGTATTGTTAGGTTATAATTATATATAGGAGCGTTTGTATGAATCTAGTTGTTAATGAGACAAATATTTTTATAATTATTTTAGTTACTTTTCTAACTAGTGCTTTTCTTGTGCCCATTGCGAAAAAAATCGCTAACCACGTAGGGGCTTTAGATATACCTAATGAAAGGAAGGTACATAAAGTACCGATGCCTAGATTAGGAGGATTAGCTATTTTTTTCGCCTTTATGTTAGGGTATATGTTTTATGCTCCGAAAACAACTCAAATGTTATCTATATTAATAGCAGGGTTTATTATCATAATTTGCGGAATGATAGATGATATTAAGCCTGTTAAGGCAAGATATAAGTTTTTGGTGCAACTGATATGTGCAGGAATAGTAGTATTTTATGGTAACATGGTATTAAATGAAGTATCGGCTTTTGGCTTTGTTCTACATTTTCCTGTTCCTTTAAATTATATAGTAACAATCTTATTTATTGTTGCTATAACTAATGCGATTAATTTAATAGATGGATTAGATGGTTTAGCTGCCGGAGTCTCTTCAATATATTTTGCAACTATTGCCATTATTGCTTTAATATTAAATAAATTAAATGGTTTAGATATTATATTATCAGTTATTATGTTAGGATCAACCTTGGGATTCTTATTACATAACTTTAATCCGGCATCGATATTTATGGGTGATTCTGGGAGTTTATTCTTAGGATTTATGATATCAGTTATAGCTTTATTAGGGTTTAAAGGCGCTACTTTGACATCCTTAATAATTCCAATTGTAATACTTGCTATACCAATATTCGATACTGCTTTAGCAATTTTAAGAAGATTGTTAAAAGGTGAATCAATTGGTACTCCTGATAAAGAGCATTTTCATCATCAATTATTAAAGATGAAATTTAGCACGAGAGTTACGGTATTAATTATTTATCTTATAAATATTTTATTTGCATCTGTATCCATTTTTTACGTACTTGGTGATAATGAAATAGCAATGGCTATATATATAGCATTAATGATATTCTTATTATTTGTAGTGCTTAAAACCAATATATTATTTGAACATCATAAAGGAAAGAATGGGAGGAATAGATGATGAATGTATTAGTTACAGGTTGTTGTGGTTATATTGGAAGCCACACATGCGTAGAATTGCTTGAGAATAATTATAATGTTATTGGATTAGATAATTTTAGCAATAGCAAGAGGGATGTTTTAGGCAAAATAGAAAACATCGTTAATAAGAAAATTAAATTTTATGAAGGAGATATGTTAGATAAAGATATCCTAAATAAAATATTTTTGGAAAACAAGATAGATTTAGTAGTAGATTTTGCAGCTTATAAATCTGTAGGTGATAGTGTAGCCAAACCGATTGATTATTATGTAAATAATGTTAGTAGCGTTTTGACCTTATTGCAAGTAATGAAAGAATATAATGTAAAAAATTTAATTTTTAGTAGTAGTGCAACTGTATATGGTAATCCTTCTGTACTACCGATTACGGAGGAATGTGAAGTTGGTGGAACTACTAATCCTTATGGAACTAGTAAGTTATATGTTGAAGGTATTTTAAAAGACTTATATGCTTCAGATAATTCTTGGAATATTATTATCTTTAGATATTTTAATCCTATTGGTGCACATAAGAGTGGACTAATTGGAGAAGAGCCGAATGGCATTCCGGCAAATTTAATGCCTTACATATGTAAAGTTGCTACAGGGGAATTGGAGTGTTTAAGAGTATTTGGAGATGATTATAATACTAAAGATGGTACCGGTGTAAGAGATTATATACATATTATGGATTTAGCTAGGGCACATATTAATGGAATAGAGAAGCTGAAAAATTCTAACGGAGGATTATTCATTTATAACTTAGGAACTGGTAAAGGTTATAGTGTAATGGATATTATTCATACATTTGAAAAAGTAAATGGTTTAACTATCAAATATAAAGTTGTCGAAAGACGATCAGGAGATATCGATTCTTGCTATGCTGATGCTAGTAAAGCTTTGAAGGATTTAAAATGGTCAACACAATATGACTTAGCTGATATGTGCAGAGATGCTTATGATTACGTAAACAAAATAAAGTAATTTAATGGAGGGTTTATGAGAGATGAGTCTATTGATTTTTTTCGCGGATTAATTGCAATACACATAATAATGATTCACACTTTGTTTCATTCTGGTGTTTTGTATGTCCCTTATTCGATTTCGTGTTGGTCTTTGTTTTTTGATATCCCAATTTTTATGGTATTATCTGGAATGACCTATCATTATCATGAAGGGGTCTTAAATAAAATTAAAGAATTTATAAAAATATTATACAAATGGTGCTTGTTTGTATTTTTGTGTTTTGGTTTTCTTTTAATTGTTGATAAGAATTCGGTATATATAAAAGATATTGTTAGTTGGCTTGTATTTAAACCTGTAACTAATAGCAAGTATATTATAGGTGTAAAGTATTCTTTGTGGTTTATGATATACTTTTTGCAGTCATCATTATTTTGTTCTATTTTAATATCATTAATAAAAAAGTTTTTAAATGATAAGGAAAAACAACTGATTGCCATAAAATATGCTATAGGAATTCTCGGTTTTATGTTAGTGTCAATCAATGTTGGCATTAGCTATTTTGGATTAGAGCCTCAGTTTATAGCTTATGCCCTATTTTTCTTAGTAGGTTACTTAAGTATGAACTATAAATTTACAAGTTTTAAAAAGTTTATTTTTTCAATATTTATTATTGTATTAATACTCTGTTTTTTAATGCATTATAATGGAATCGGAATAGCGGCATTGCAAGATTTAAAAATGTTAAAAATGAATTATATTTATGTTATTGCATCATTTATAAGTATATTTTGTGTAATTTATTTGAAAAGTCGTTATAGTTTTAAAAATAAAATAATGAAGCCAATTAAGTTTATTGGCAAAAATACAATTTATTTGTACTTCGCTCAAGGAATTTCTTCGTCATTGTTGTACTATTTTGTATACAAAATATCTTTAAATAATTTATATTTAAAGATATT
>CANQMM010000016.1 GCA_947624955.1 uncultured Bacilli bacterium
GTTTATTATAATATAAATTATTACAAAACTAACTTCTCTTATTTCTTAATATCGAGAATTTAACTTTTTAATCTACACATTTTAAAAAAGGATTAACAATTATTTACTAAGTATTGACATATGAATGATTTTGTGGTATTATTAGGTCATCAATGAAAAGAGCATTGATATCGGGGTTTGGTTTAGAAGTATTAGTAATTGACTTTAAACTACATTTATGATATCCTATATCCCGATTATTTGTCGGGATTTTTTAATCCAAAATAAAGGGGGAATTTATTTATGGCAAGTACAAGAGAAACTATTATTACAATCGATGACGTCGTTGTATCTAGTAAAAAGAACTTATATAAGAGTTTAGGCGTCAAAAAAAGAAAGGCTAATAAGGATTCTGTTGAGAAAAAAGGTTACGAAAAGATAGGTAAAATAATCAGCTCTTCAGTATTCAATACACCTGGGTTAGAAGCAAGATTAGGTGCTTCTGGCATATCTGTAGAAGATCAAGAAGATATTAAACGGGTATATATGGCTTATAAAATATTTACTAATCCATATAGTAAAGCAGCTTATGACGCTAATAAACAATCATTAGGAGCTGGGTTTAATATCACTGTTGATGGAGAAGATGTTAATATTCGTGATGATTTCTATACTTTATTAGAACTTAAGGAAGGTAGACTTAATCCAGTAAAACTTCAAAAAGCAGTAAATGAAAAACTAGGTGCTATCTATTGTCGTATCGAAGATAAAGAAAGATTCTTAGTAGCGATGAATATTCGTGATAGAGAAACTGTTAACGATATTGAAGATACTGTTAAAATTCTAAGTAACGACAACAACCGTACAGCTTATAACCGTTGGCGTAAAAATACTAAAAAAGAAACTAGAAAAAGAATTGTAAATACCGCTGATGGTGCTAAAGCCGCAGATATTGCGAAAAAAGCATTAATTGGTGTTGGTATAGGTACTCTTGCAGCGGCAATTATTGTAGGTAGTGTTTGGGGTGTTAAAGAACTTGTAGATAGAAATAAAGATAAAGATGCCGATGAAAAACCAGGTTATGAAGACAGTGTTAATACTAATGACGAACCTACTAATGATGAGCCTACTGTAAATAATAATTCATTTACTTCCATTGAAGATGAAGCTCAAGTTAGTAAAAGAGCCAAAACGATTTTAAATTCATTAAATAATAATGGTATCGCGGTTAAAGTGTTTGATAATGATGGTAGTGAAAGAGCATTATCTCAAGAAGATATTGAACAATTGTTATATTGGTGTTCTATAGCTACTTTACCTGATGATATGAAAGATAAAGCTTGTGACATGGACAAAGCAGCAATGATTTTATCACAAATGTGTTTAAATTATGATTTGGCGGGAGATACAAACAAAAGAGTCGCTGGATTTGGCGGTTTAGGAGATGATCCTAATGCCGGTAACTATGACTTTGATTTAGGTTCATTCTTTGTAGATGGTACTCCACAACAACAAGCGTTAACTGAATTATCAGTAGCATACAATAAAATTAAAAATAATCCTAATGTTCCTGATACTGTTAAAGCCCAAGCTAATAAGATTTACCGAAACGGTGTTAAACAATTCGTTTATAATGAAGGTGAGTTAACTTTAGAGAATAGAGCTAATGATACTGCTAACTTTATTTGGGTTATGTTCCTTACGGCTAATCAATCACTTGTTAATATCGAACCAGAATTTTCATTTGAAGATAATGGCGTTACTTATGCACTTGTAAACGCTGAAAAATTCATTGATCAGTTAAGTGGTGAAGATGGAGTTTTAAATGGTTTAGGTAGAGATATTGCCGAAATGACAACTTCTGCAACACTTGGCTTAGAATGTAAATAATAAGGATGGTGAAATAATATGTACGAAGAAAAATCTTATAAAGTAGGAATAAATTGGGTTGGAATTATTGTTAAGATTATCTTGATTATCTTATTTGTACTATTATTATTATGGATTATTCCAAATCCACAACTAGATACTTTCTACGATCGAGTATTTAATGAAAATATTCAGACAATGAGAGTAGCAGCAAGAGACTATTATACAGTTGATAAATTGCCAAAAAATGTTGGTGAATCAACTTCAATGACATTAAAAGATATGATTAATGCCAAGATGGTATTACCTTTTGTCGATAAAGATAATAACACTTGTAACGAAAATAATAGTTATGTTCAGGTAACTAAAACTGGGGATAATGAATATGTATTAAAAGTTCAGTTAACTTGTGGAAGTCAAAGTGATTATATTCTAGATACTATTGGATGTTATGATTTATGTCCAAATGGCACTTGTACTCCAGAAAACCCTAGTGAAGATGAAAATAAGGAACCAAGTGACCCTACACCTAGTACACCTGTGGCTAAAGTTACAGAATATCAATTTAGAAAAGCTGTAGACTCTGTCAGTACATCATATACTTGTCCTGATGGATATACCAAAGATGGGAAAAAATGTTTTACCGTTGTTGATATCGATAGAATTGATGCAACTCCTAAATATGGAGAAGATACGGAATTAGTAGTCGATGCCATTCCCAATGTAGAACAAGGTGGGGTTGTCTATGCTGAACCAATTAAAACACTTGTAGGAACTTCAACAACTTGTCCTAGTGATGATTATATTCAAATTGGATCTTACTGTTATCTATATACTTCTAAGGTTGTTCAAGGTGGCGAAGCGGTATGTCCTGCTGGTTATACGGAATTAGGTTCTACTTGTTATATTGTAACTAAGCCAGTACCACAAAGTAGTTCAGAACCTACTTGTCCTAATGGATATGATTCAACAAGTGATGGTAGATGCCGTAAGTTAGTTGGGTCTGCTAAAATAGTAGAAGCTTCTAAAGATTGTCCTAGTGGTTATGATCCTAATGGTAGCAACTGTGCTAAAAAAGTTGGATCTGCTCAAGCAAGTTATGGAAATTGGAATTATAAATCTTCAGTTACTGTAACAGAGAGACAAAGAGAATATGAAACAGCTACCGAAAGAAAAGAATTAACTAATAGCGTATATAAAAAGACTTGTCAAACATGTTATACATATGCGTGGTATTATACTTATACAACTTATACTAGAAGTGTTAACTATACTTGTAGTACTGGTAAAGAAGTAAATGGTAGTTGCTATCTATATGCTGATTATAACGTTACTCCTGGTTCTAAGAGTTGTGATGTTGGACAAGTTGAAGGTAATTACTGTTACGTATACGAAACTCCTTCTTATAATAAAGACGTTTGCCAATTAGGATTTACTTATAATGCAAGTGATGGCTTATGTTATCATTATGAAGATAAAGTTTCAAGTGAATCTACTTGTCCTCCAGGATTCACACCTGATATAAATGGTTTATGTTACACACGTACAGTTCCTAGTGTTGAAAATATTTATAGTTATACTTGTCCTGATGATTATGACCAATATGGTTCTGGAGAAAATACAGTTTGTTATAAAACAAAAAGTCCTAGTGTAACTTATACTTGCGCGGATAAAGATGCTAAAGTAGTTGGTAAGACTTGTGTTAAAACTGTTAAAGGAGCACAACTTGGATATGTATGTCCTACAGGATATAATATAAGAGATACTAAGTATTGTGTTAAAACAGAACGTCAATATATTGATGCAACTGAAAAGAAAACTACAAATACAACATATAAATATACTTGGAGCACTAATAAAACTCTAGAAGGTTGGGAAGCAACTGGTAAGACTAGAGAAGTAGATGCAAAATAGTTAAATTAAAAGTCTCACAGTAAATGTGAGATTTTTTAGTATTTAAAAACTCGTAGGAGGTTACTCTACGAGTTTTAATTAACTACGCAATTTAGAATTAGTTTTCTCTTCGACTTCTTTAATTATCTTATTAAAGACTTCCATAACTTCTTCATCGGATAATGTACGATTAGGATCTTTAAATACTAATTTATAAGCAATCGACTTTTTACCTTCAGCAATATTCTCATAGATATCGAAGGCTTCTACACTATCTAATAAGCGGCCTCCGGACTTTTTAATTTGTTCTTTAAGGATACTACTTTCAGTACTATTATCAGTTACGAATGCAACATCTTTAACTATTTCGGGATATTTAGATGCTGGTTTAAATTTCAATGGCTTAGTTTGTTTATTATATATTTTAGTCATCGATAATTCAGCTACATAAATTTCATCTTTTTTTAAGCTTGGATGGACGCGACCAAGAATACCTACCTCTTCTCGATCAATATAGACTTTAGCAGATATACCGGGATGTAAGTCCGTTACTTGAGCTTTTTCAAAAGAATACCTATTTTTAAATCCTAAATAATCTAGTAAGTTTTCAATAATACCTTTAAGAATATAGAAATCACATTTAGTTGTTGTTTTTTGCCATTCGTTAATTAGGTAGTTACCTTTCATAAGTATCGCTACTTTAGTTTCTTCAGTATAATTAATATCATAAGTTTTACTGATTTCATAAAGTAAGATATCTTTGATATTACGAGCTTTATTGTACTCATATACATTGATGAGTGATGGTAATACGGAGGTCCGAATGATAGATTTATCAATACTCATAGGATTTGGCAATGTAATTTGCGTTTTATTATCATATTGGAAAGTTTTAGCCATTTCCGGACTAGTTAAAGTATAAGTTTTAGTTTCATTTAAACCTAGAGCTCTTAAACGACGAGATATTTCTTTACGAATTTTAACATCGCCAACATAAATACCTTTTCTTGTAGTAACTTTAGGAAGAGTAGATACTAAATTGTGATAACCATAGAGACGTCCAATCTCTTCAGCAATATCATTAACATTTGGATCGATATCTAGTCTTCTACGAGGAATGGTAACTTTAAAGGTTTCAGATGATCTTGTATAAGGAAAGTCTAAACGTTTTAATTCTGTTTCGACATCTTTATCCGTTAAAGTAATACCTAATAGATGATTTATTTCTGAAGTTTTAAATTCAACTACTTTTTCCATTTTGTCAACGTTATCGTGAACTATCATACCACTAAGAATGGTAGCATCAGCATATTTTTCTAAGAGATGGCATGCCCGATTCATAGCAGCTAGGGTATACTCATAGTTAAGACCTTTACCATAACGGATAGAAGCCTCACTACGTAAATCCAACCTAGAAGCTGTGTAGCGGATGCTTACGGCATCGAAGATAGCACTTTCGATAAGAATATCTTGCGTGGTTTCATCGACGTCAGTATTTTCGCCACCCATAACACCGGCAATACAAACCGGCTTAGTGCCATCAGTAATAACTATATCATTAGATTTTAAAATCCGTTTTTGACCATCTAAAGTGATTATTTCTTCATCTTCTTCGGCATTTCTAACAAGAATTTGATTACCTAATTTATTTTTATCAAAGAAATGAAGGGGTTGACCATATTCAAGCATTACGTAGTTGGAAATATCAACTACATTATTAATAGGACGCATGCCCGCAGAAATCAAACGTTTTTTAATGAAATCAGGAGATTCACCAATATGAACATTTTTAACCATTTTAGCTAAATAATATGGACATTTTGGGGTATCAACTTTTAATGATAGATGGTCGCTCACATTTTCTTTAATTTCTTGATAACTCGCATCAGGAAGAGTTACCGGCTTATTTAATATACAACCAATTTCATAAGCAAAGCCAATATGGTAGTAACAGTCATTATTACGGTGTTTATGGACATCTAATTCATAAATGGTATCATCTGTGCCTAGAATAGTATTTACGTCCGTACCGGGCTTTAAATTGCTATCTAGAACGGTTATTCCTTTAGCATAGGTTTCTTCTGTCTTCTCTTCTAATCCCAACTCAAATAGAGCACAAATCATACCGTTGGATTCTTCACCACGAATAGATCCGGCATTGATTACATTATTACCGGGAAGAACACAACCTGGTAAAGCAACAATAACTTTAATACCTGCTTGGACATTCGGAGCGCCACAAACTATTTGGACAGTCTTTTCACCAATATCAACTTGGCAAATATGTAAATGGTCGCTATTAGGATGATTTTCGCAAGAAATAACTTCCCCGACTACTAAATTATCTATATGATTAGATATTACTTTTTCAACGTTAATACCCGCTTTAGTTATTTTAACGGCTAACTCTTTTAAGTCTTCGTGAGCAATATCTACGTAATCTTTAACCCAATTTAAACTTATCATTATTCTTCCACCTTTCTATCGAAATTAGCAGATTCTCTTAAGTCTGTTTGGTAGAATGTTCGGATATCATCGATACCATATTTCAACATAGCTAAGCGTTCAGCACCAAAGCCAAAGGCAAAACCGGACCAAACATTAGGATCGTAACCGCAATTTCTTAAAACATTAGGATGAACCATTCCGGCACCACTAACAGTTATCCAACCGGTATTCTTACATAGAGCACAGCCTTTTCCTTTGCAAGCAAAGCAAGAAATATCGGTCTCAACTGATGGCTCAGTAAATTGGTAATAACTTGGGCGGAATCTCGTTTCACAATTTTCCCCAAATAACTTTTTAGCGATAGTATCAAAGGTACCTTTTAAATCGGATAAGCTAATATTTTTATCGACTAATAAACCTTCGATTTGCATAAATTGATGAGAATGGGTAGCATCATCAGCATCTCTTCTATATGTTTTACCGGGGCAGATCATCCGTACAGGAGTGTTACCGCCGGCAGCAAGCATAGTTCTAATTTGAACCGGAGATGTTTGACTACGTAAAAGAATATTTTCATCTTCAATATAGAATGTATCTTGCGCATCTCTAGCGGGATGACCTTTAGGAATATTTAGCATTTCGAAATTGTAATGGTCTTCTTCTACTTCCGGTCCATCGACAACATCATAACCCATGGACATAAATACTTCTTCAATTTCTTCAATAATATATTCTAAGATATTAGGAGATCCCGTAGGTATTTTAGTCGCCGGTAAAGTAACATCGATTTGTTCACTAGCTAATTTTTCGTTTAACTCTTGCATTTCAAAATCTTTAATTTTTTCTTCAATACTAGTGGTAATGGTTTGTTTTAAATCATTTAATACTTTACCATATTCTTTCTTTTCTTCCGGACTTAAGTCTTTCATATGGCTAGTTAATTCACTAATTGGACCTTTTTTACCTAAATAATAGACTTTTAGCTCATTAGCAGATTTTAAATCGGTAACGGCTTGTAATTTAGTTTCGACTTCTGCTAGAAGTCTTTCTGATTGTTCTTTCATCTTATTCCTCCATTAAAAAAAATCTAAAATATGGGACGACTCGGTGCCGCGGTACCACCCAAATTCTAGATTATTCTAGCTCTTTATTAGATTATATCGTATCTATAACGAGAAAACTCCGACGGTGAAATTCATTAAATTACTTTCTTTTAAATACTCGCAGCTTATAGTATTTATTCTCTTTAAAGATTTTAATTTAACTACTAAAACGTCATCAACGTTTAACTACCACATATTTTAGCACATCATTAAAAAAAATAAAAGGACAAATGTCCTTCTATTAATAATTTTCAGCTTTTAATTCCATAAATGATTCTGGATGTTTACAAACTGGGCAAACTTTAAGAGCGTCTTTACCAACATATACGTGGCCACAGTTACGGCAGATCCAAACTTTTTCTTCGCCTTTACTGAAAACGAGATTGTTTTCGACATTGCCAAGTAAAGTCATATATCTTTCTTCGTGGTGACGTTCAATTTCAGCTACGCTTTCGAAAAGAAAAGCAATTTGGTTAAATCCTTCTTCACGAGCAGTGGCAGCAAATTCTTTGTACATTTCCGTCCATTCATATTTTTCGCCAGCAGCAGCATCTTTTAAGTTTTCTACTGTTGATGGTACTGAACCTCCGTGTAATTCTTTGAACCACATTTTAGCGTGTTCTTTTTCGTTATTAGCAGTTTCTTCAAAAATAGCCGCAATTTGTTCATAGCCATCTTTTCTAGCTTGAGAAGCATAGTAAGTATATTTATTTCTTGCTTGAGATTCACCCGCAAAGGCAGCCATTAAATTAGCTTCTGTTTTACTTCCTTTTAATTCCATATTTTTCTACCTCCTAGATATAATTATACAATGTTAAAAATATTTCTTCAATGCTAAAAAGAAAAATTTAAACATTAAAAAACACAAATGGGATCACATCTGTGCTTTTAGAATTCTCGTTAAAATTATAATTAGTTCAGGGTCAGTTACTTTATCAACATAGACATCTTGACCATCGATGATTTCTTCGATAATCGCTACATCATTAGGGATTACATCTTTGTTTTTATCAACACCCATAACTAGGAAATATTTGATACCACCATAGATAGTTTCATTAAGAATTACATACTGTTCGTCGTTTTCTAAACTTATAATAGTATTAACTTTAAGTCCCATATCTAGGCCGCCTTTCCTAACCCTAGACTAAGTGAATCAGCAGCGGTTAGGAAATCGAGATCTTCACCCACATCTTCTTGGCCTCCTAATAAATCGCCACTAAAATTGAAGGAAGAATCTTCGCTACTGCCGAATGGATTAGTTGATAGTTTTGGTTCGGCACTTGGAGTTTCAGGAACAACGTCCTTTGGAGCAGTAAGGGAAGTCATATCTACTACTTTTTGTCCACGTTTAGTTTCTTCAGCTGCTAGTCGGCTATCTCCAGGAACATTATCTGATTCTAGAGTATAAGTAGCTGGTTCAATACTAACTGGTTGCGATGCTGATGGGGCAGTATATGTAGATAAATCAATTGGGGTAAATGGTTCAAAAGTTGGAATAGTGGCTGGTTCAGGCTCAGGAGTTGAAACTGTGGCTTCTGCATCTTTAGAATCACCTAATTGCGGTTCATCGCCCGCACCTAATAAATCTAAAATATGGTCTACACCTAAACCTTCGGCGATGCGATGACCCTCAGTATAGGTTTCACTACTTGCTGTTAAAGAACTAGGTGTTAAATTAGTTCCTAGAAGTTCTTCAGTCTCAGCAAGGATTTGTGCTGGTGATTGTCTAAATTTCATCCGTTTTTTAAGATTTATTACGCGCTCAATTAAACTATTTAATTTAGCTTCATCTAAAGATTTAGCAACAGTGTCTTCTTGAGCAATTCTTGGAGCATTAAGACGAGCTTCAATAGCAGCTAATTCTTCATCGACATTTTTAGCTGCTAATTCAAATAAAGCAGCTGTTTGTTTTTCAAGACTAGAAGCCATAGTGGCATCTTGGATGGTATCATCTTGGTAAGCATTTAAAAGATTTGAAGCAGCATTAAGTCGTTGTTGCTCGCGAAGGATGGCAGCTTGTAGTTCAGCTTCAGACATTTTAAGGTCTTTAGATGTTTGATATCTAGCGATTGTCGCATCTATATCAGCAATTCGTTGTTCAATTTTTTCCATATTTTCTTCACTGCTGCGACCATTTTGACCATCTAAACTAGCTACTAAGTCTCTAATATCAGCAGCTGCTTTTTCATAAAAACTTTTTCTTTGTAAAAGATAAGTTCTTCTAGCGTCATCTAAGGATGTACTATCTATTTGATAACTTTTACCACTTAAGCTAGCTTTAAAACTATCTCTTTCTTCTTCAGCTTGACTTAAGCGTTCTTGCATACTAGCAGCAAAATCATCGCTATAAGGAATATCCATAAATTCTTGACTATTGACAATATCAACTAATTTTCTAATATAACTTAATCCTAAAGTTATATCGTTATCATCTAATAAAACTTTTTTAGCTTCACTACTAATTAATACGGGGTTATTTAAAAGAGTGACTTTTTGAGTTTCTAAATCAGTTATCCGTCTTCTAGTTAAGTCAGCTTCTCTTTCATCGCGACTTCTTAAAGCACTAATTTGACTACCAGTAGCTTTAGATTGACGTTGTCTAGTAAATGTTTCATTACCTCTAATACTTGCTTTTATATCAGCATTGTCTACTTCTAAACTAACAATTTGATTTTTAAGGGCATCTATTTGGTCTTCTAAAGTAGTTTCTTCATAAGTAAATGTGCCAACTGCTAAACGAGCCCTGGCGATTTGTCGGTCGTAATTGGTACGGGTTTCTTCAGGAATTGTCCCTGCCCCACTAAGACGAGCTTCTAAAGAAGAAATGCATTCATTAGCTCTTCTAAGATTTTGACGGGCTTGGATTAATTTCTCATTAGCTACTGCTAACTCGGCTTTTAAAGATGCTATCCTCTCACTATTTTGACTTTCGGCCATTGAGAGTGATTGACGTGTAAGCGCTAGTTCTGATTCAATCATTTGATTTACTAAAGCACTATTAGCATCAAAATAACGCTCAGGAGAAATGATACCTGTCAAAGTTTTTAGATCATCTCTGGCAACTGCTAATTCCTTATCTACTCTTTCTAGTTCTAATTTAAGCGAGCTTGGTTCATCTTTTACTCCGCTCATCTTTACTAATTCATCAATTGATGATACTACTTTATTAAGTTCTTCTGCGCTCATAACTGCACCCCTTATCTTAATTTATATACGTACTCATTTTAGCATAGGAATCAACGAATTGCAAGAATATATTACTATTTAAAGGCATTAAAAAAGGACTATTTTACTAGTTCTAATTTAACAGTAAGGGCATCGTCACCGATTCTCTCATTTATCTTAACGATTCGCGTGTAGCCACCATTTCTAGTTTCATAACGTTTAGCTAAATCATTGAAGACTTTACTTACTACTGTATTATCATTATGTAAGAAAGCTAAGGCTTTTCTTCTAGATACTAAAGTTCCTCTTTTACCATAAGTAATCATTTTATCAACAAATTTTCTTACTTCTTTGGCTCTAGCTTCAGTTGTTACTACGGATTCATTCATAATAACATCTTTGGTAAGTCCGGCTAGAATGCTTCGACGAATACGAGTTTCACGGTTTAATTTTCTGTAAGACATAATTTTACCTCCTTATTAATCACGGAACTTAAGTCCCATTTCTTTAACTTTATCTAACACTTCTTTTAAAGATTTTTTACCTAAATTTCTAATTTTTGTTACTTCTACTTCTCTTTTAGAAATTAAATCTTGAACGGTATGAATACCAGCTCTCTTTAAGCAGTTATATGCTCTGACAGAGAACTCAATTTCTTCAATTGGAGTTTCAAGAGTTTTAGTAATGGTATCAGTTTTCTTTTCACTAATAATACCTGAAACATCACTGATTGAATTTAAGTCGGTAATAATGTTAAAGTGTTCAATTAAGATTCTACCTGATAGAGCCATAGCTTCTTCGGGAGTAATAGCTCCGTTAGTATAAACATTCATAATTAATTTATCAAAATTTTCATTTTGACCAACACGAGCATTGTCAATTTCATAACTTACTCTTTCGATTGGTGAATATAGAGAGTCGATAGCGATAACTCCAGCTTTATTTTCTCCAAGTAATTTTTGATTAGTCTTAGAATCAACATAACCGCGACCATTGCCGACAGTCATTTCCATTTCTAACTTACCACCTTTAACAAGGTTAGCAATGACTAAATCAGGATTGATGATTTCAATATCGGCATCTTTTTCAATGTCGCCAGCTGTAACTGGTCCTTCTTTAGATGCGGATAATTTTAATACTTTATTTTCATCAGTATGATTTTTAATAACGATACTTTTTAGAGCAAGAACAATGCTTGTGACATCTTCAACAACGCCATCAATTTTTTGGAACTCATGCATTACTCCGTCAATTTTAACAGATGTTATTGCGCTTCCTGGTAAACTTGATAACATTACTCTTCTTAAGGCATTACCTATAGTTGTACCAAAACCTCTTTCGAGTGGTTCTAGTTCAAACTTTCCGTAATGATTACTTTCTACATATTCAGTTATTTTGTATTCTGGTTTTTCAAATCTTAACATATCTACTTAAGTCCCCTTTCAAATTAATTTCTTGGGCGTTTTGGTGGACGACATCCATTATGTGGAATTGGCGTAACATCGGTGATAGCAGTGATTTCTAATCCAGCAGTTTGTAATGAACGGATGGCGTTTTCACGACCCGAACCTAATCCTTTAACAAATACTTCTACTTTTTTTACTCCGTTATCCATTGCCGCTTTAGCAGCAGCTTCACTACTCATACCGGCAGCAAATGGAGTCTTCTTTTTAGAACCTTTATATCCAATAGTTCCTGCTGAAGCCCAACTGATTACATTTCCGTCTTTATCAGTAATAGTAACAACAGTATTGTTGTAAGTTGAATGGATATGTGCTTGTGCTTCAGGAATATTTTTCTTTACTTTTCTTTTTCTTCTATTATAAGCCATTTATAATACCTCCTAATTATTTACTTACTTTTTTCTTGTTAGCAACTACTTTACCTTTACCTTTTCTTGTACGGGCATTTCTATTAGTTCTTTGTCCACGAACAGGTAAACCTTTTTTATGTCTTGTACCTTGATAGCTGTTGATTTCCATCTTGTTTTTGATATTCATTTGGACTTCACGACGAAGATCACCTTCTACTAGGCATTTATCTACTTCGTTACGTAGAGCTGTGACTTCATCATTAGTTAAATCTTTAACTTTCTTATCTCTTGGTACACCAGCTGCATCACAAATTGTTGCTGCTAAGCTTCTACCGATTCCATAAATTGCAGTTAAACCGATAACTGTATGTTTTTCATTTGGTAATTCAATATTCTTAATACGTGCCATATTTACCTCCTATTAACCTTGGGTTTGTTTGTGTTTTGGATTTTCACAAATAACCATTACTTTACCTTTTCTTTTAATTATTTTACATTTTGCACAAATTTTTTTCACTGATGGTCTTACTTTCATAATATACCTCCATTATCTTTTATTCCATGTTATGCGCCCACGTGTTAAATCATAAGGCGAAAGCTCGATTGTTACTGTATCACCTGGTAGAATACGAATCATATTTACTCGCATTTTACCAGAAACGTAGGCTTCTACAGTATGTCCATTAAATAATTCCACTAAATAGGTTCCACCTTTTAGTACTTCGATAACTTTACCTTCCGCTTCAAGTTTATCTTTATGGGAAGATGTATCTTTAAATTTATTATAATCTTTAGCCATTTAATCCTTCTCCTGTTAAAATGATATATCCATCTTTGGTAACTAAAACTGTGTGTTCAAAGTGAGCTGATGGTTTGCCATCTTGAGTAACAACTGTCCAATCGTTATCTAGTAAGTAAACTCTTTTGGTTCCTAAGTTGAGCATGGGTTCTACAGCGATAGTCATACCGGCTTTTAAGGTAATGCCTGTGCCATATTTGCCATAATTAGGAACGTTAGGATCTTCGTGAAGATGCGTACCAACACCGTGGCCAACGAGTTCTTCCACAACTCCTAAACGATGACGATGAGCGAATTGCTCAATCTTGGCACCAATGTTGCCAAGTTTAGCTCCATCTTTGATTTCTTTAAGTCCTTCATAGAGGGCTTGTTCAGTGTATTTAATTAATTCTTCTTTTTCTTTGGTTATTGTACCAACGGCATGAGTTCTAGCGGCATCGGAATGATATCCTTTATAGATGACGCCGATATCAACGGAAATTATATCGCCATTCTTTAAAGCCCGATCACTAGGTATACCGTGAACTATTTCATCATTAATTGAGGTACAAATGCTAGCGGGGTAGCCTTCGTAATTGAGAAATGATGGTGTACAACCTTGACTAATAATAAAGTCATAAGCAATCTTGTCTAATTCTTTAGTCGTAATGCCCGGCCGAATATTCTTTTTGATTAATTCGTGAGTAAGGTAGTTGATATGACCGGCATATTTCATTAATTCTATTTCTTCTTCAGTTTTAATTGTAATCATTTTATACCTCGATTATCTTTTTTATATCTTCAAATACTTGATCACTTGGTTGATTAGCATCAACAGTGCTAAGTTTATCTAAATCTTGATAATATTGTAATACTGGTGCCGTAACATCTAAATATTTTTGATAACGATACTTAAAAGTTTCTTCCGTATCTTCATTACGAGTACTTAAAGCATTCCCACAGTTATCACAAATATTGGTAACTTTGGGAGCCAACTCGGTAAAATATTTATTATACGTTCTACCACATTTATTACAGATGATTCTGCCTAAAGCCCGTTTAGTAGCAACTTCTTCAGTAACAGCTAAATAGATAACTCGATAATCCGGAATATTTAAACTAGTAAAAATGGTATTTAATTTTTCGGCTTGTTCAACATTTCGCGGATACCCATCGAGGATAAATCCGGATTTTACCTTGGCTAGTTCTTTCATTAATAGTTCCGTAATGATATCATCACTTACTAAGTCACCTTGATTAACTATTTCTTGAACTTGCATACCTAATTCACTACCGGAGTTAATTTCTTTCCGAAGTAAATCGCCGGTAGAGATATGCTGATAACCATAGTTAGTAGCTAGGAGGGAACTAACAGTCCCCTTACCTGCTGCGGGAGGAGCAATAAAGATTAAGTTCATCTTCTAATTGCCCTTCTATGGCTACGGCTTACTAAACTACTTTCAATTTGTTTATATGTTTCTATTGCTACGCCGACAACGATTAATAATCCTGTTCCGCCGATTGTTACCGTACTTGGTAAACCGGAGAAATTAGAGAAGATAATCGGTAAACCAGCAATAATAACTAGGAATATACTTCCGACAATAGTAAGTTTACCTAAAACTTTACTAATGTATTTTGATGTATCATTACCTGGACGAACGCCCGGAATGTATGCACCGCTCTTGTTTAAATTCTTTGACATTTCTTCAGGATTCATTTCGAGGAATGTATAGAAATAACCAAAGAAAATAATTAAGGCAATATATAATATAAATCCTGTTAAAGAATTATAGGTTATATATTTGTTAACAAAATCAATGGCAGCTTGCTTTTTTAACAATTGGACGATTGTAACCGGAATAGTTACAAGGGTTGAAGCAAAGATTACAGGGATGACCCCAGCCGCATTAATTTTGATTGGTAAGAAATTTTGTTGTCCACCATAGGCACTCGTCGTACGGTTAGCGTGTTGGATTGGAATGCGTCTTTCAGCTAATTGAATCCAAATGACACCGACAACTATGAGAATATAAATTACGACAAATGCTCCGAATAGTACTGAACCAACGGTTCTTGTGAATGTTTCTCCAAGAACTAAGCTACTGAAGGCAGTTTTAAACATACTTGGCATTGATTGAAGGATACCGGCTAAAATCATTAGTGATAACCCATTACCAATTCCGTGGATGGTGATTTCATCACCCATCCATAATAGTAAGCTTGTACCGGCCGTCATAACTAAACTAGTTTTTAAGATATCCAAAGAGGTAGCTCCGGGATGGTAAACTAGTGTTAGAACATAAGCTTGAAGGAAAGCAAAGATAATACCTAAGTAGCGAGTTATTTTATTAATCTTTTGTCTACCGGTATACCCTTGTTCTTTTAATTCCTTGAAATAAGGAATGATATCCATTTGGAGTAATTGGGTAATAATGCTTGCTGTAATATATGGGGAAACACCTAAAGCGAAGATGGAAAATTGTCTTAAGCCACCACCACTCATAAGGTTAAAAATTTCCAAAAAACCTAATTCTTCTGTGTAAACCTTGGCCCATGGAACAGTAATGGTAGTTCCAAAGCAGAAAACGGCTAGACAGAATAAGGTAAAATATATTCTTTTTCTTAAATCTTTATTTGAACGGCTTGTTAGCTGTTTAAGAGTCTTAAACATCTAAATCACCTCTGCTTTACCGCCAGCACTTTCAATTTTTGAAACAGCTTTAGTTGAGAAACGATGAGCTTTAATAGTTAATTTCTTTTCTAGTTCGCCGTTTCCTAAGACTTTAACACCAGAAAGTTGTTTTTTGATAATGCCTTTTTCTTTTAATACTTCCGGGGTGACAACATCGCCATCTTTAAAGTATTTATTTAAATCACTTAAGTTAATTGTTGCAAAACGGATTGTATAACGAGCGTTATTAAATCCTCTTTTAGGAATTCTTCTATATAATGGTGATTGACCACCTTGGAACCAAGGGGAAATGCTTGCACCACTACGAGATTTTTGACCGTTTTCACCACGAGTGGCAGTTTTACCCATACCACTACCTGGTCCACGACCAACACGTTTTCTAGCTTTGGCTTCAGGAGATTTTACTAAACTTTCTAACTTCATAATTATATCTCCTCTACTTTCTTTCCACGTAAAGCTGCTACTTTAGCAGGAGTCTTTTGACTTCTTAATGCTTCTAGTGTAGCTTTCGCAACATTAATTTTCGTATTTGAACCTAGTGATTTAGCAACAATATCTTTTACGCCAGCTAGTTCGAGAACAGCTCTAGCTGCACCACCGGCGATAATTCCACGTCCATCAGCGGCTGGTTTAATTAAAACTTCAGCACGGCCAACTTTACCTGTTGCTTCGTGTGGAATAGTACGATTATCAATTAAAGCAACTTTTGATACGTTTTTATTAGCTGCTTGAATAGCTTTTTTAATAGCTTCTGGTACTTCATTAGCTTTTCCGGTACCAATTCCAACTAAACCTTTACGATTTCCAACAACTACGGTTGCAGAAAATCTAAAGTGCCGACCACCTTTAGTAACTTTGGTAACGCGGCCGATGGATACAACTTTTTCTTCAAGCAAACTTTTCTTAGAGTCTTTAGAGTCTTTTTCTTGTCTTGGCATATTTATTTACCTCCCTCTTAGAATTCTAATCCATTTTCACGTGCGGCTTCAGCTAAAGCTTTAACACGTCCGTGGTATAAGTAACCGCCACGATCGAAAACTACTCGGCTAATTTTAGCTTTTTTAGCTTTTTCAGCTAAGTCTTTTCCAACTAAAGCAGCACCTTCAATGTTACCACCGTTTTTAATTTTTAATTCAACAGACGAAGAGCTTACTAAGGTAGTGCCTTTAACGTCGTCGATTATTTGAGCAAATATCTGACTATTGGAACGAAAAACGTTTAGTCTTGGACATTCAGCTGTACCACTAATATTTTTTCTGACACGTTCATGTCTTCTCTTACGTACAACATTTTTTGATTCTTTTTTTATCATACTTTAACACTCCTTACCTTATTAAGCTGCTTTCTTTCCTTCTTTACGACGGACATATTCGTCTTTGTAACGGATACCTTTGCCTTTATATGGTTCAGGTTCTCTTATTTTACGAACATTCGCCGCAAATTCAGAAACTTTTTGTTTATCGATACCAGAAATGGTAATTTCGGTATTACTTACTGATTCAGCTTTTAAATCAGCGGGAACAATTACATCAACAGCGTGAGAGAAACCGGCGTTAACAGATATTTTATTACCAGATACCGTAAAACGATATCCAACACCAACAGCTTCTAACCCTTTGGAATAACCTTCAGTAACGCCGATTAACATATTGTTAATAAGAGCATTAGTTGTTCCGTGTAATTGTCTTGCTTGTTTTGTATCATTAGGTCTTGTTGTAATTACTTTGCCTTCAACTTCTTTGACTGTAATAAGTTTATCAAAACTATTTTTTAATTCCCCTTTAGGTCCTTTAACAGTTACTTCATTATTATCAATAGTTACTGTAACACCTGCAGGAATAGTTAATTCTCTTTTTCCAATTCTACTCATAGATTAGTTTTCCTTACCAAATATAGGCAAGTACTTCTCCTCCTAGACCAGCTTCACGAGCTTCCTTATCAGTCATTAATCCTTTTGAAGTTGAGATGATTGCGATTCCAAGTCCGTTAAGTACACGAGGAATTTCATCACTTTTGGCATAGACACGTAATCCTGATTTACTAATTCTCTTTAAACCAGTAATTACTCTTTCTTTCTTTTCTCCATATTTAAGAGTTAAGGTTAACTTATCTCCTTTAGAATCTTTTTCATAATTATATTCAGCAATATAACCTTCTCTTTTTAAGATTTCGGCAATGCCTAAAGTCATTTTGGAACCTAAAACTTCAACAGTTTCATATTTCATTTGATTAGCATTACGAATTCTTGTAAGCATATCGGCTATTCTATCTCCTACCATAATCTAAATTCCTCCTTTCCTACCAACTTGATTTTTTTACGCCAGGGATTTGTCCCTTACTTGCTAATTCTCTAAAGCAAATACGGCATAATTTGAATTTGCGAAGCACTCCATGAGGACGTCCACATCTTTCGCAACGAGTATATTCTCTAACTTTGAACTTTGGAGTTCTTTGTTGTTTTACTTTTAAACTTGTCTTTGCCATTAATATAAACCCTCTTTCTACTTTCTAAAAGGCATTCCAAATGCACTTAATAGTTTGAATGCTTCTTCATTTGTTTTAGCGGTAGTAACAAATACAATGTCCATACCTCTGATTTTTAATACATTATCATAATCGATTTCTGGGAAAATTAAATGTTCTTTAATACCCAAAGTATAATTACCCTTACCATCGAAAGCAGTTTTAGATATACCTCTAAAATCACGAACACGAGGAAGAGATATTTTTATTAATTTTTCCATGAAATTATACATGTTTTCACCACGTAGGGTAACTTTAGCTCCAATTGTTTGGCCTTCTCTTAATTTAAAGCCAGCGATTGATTTACGAGCTTTAGTTATTACAGGTTTTTGACCAGCGATTAATTCTAGGTCTTTAGCAGCCGCTTCGATAAATTTAGAATCGTGAGCAGCTTCACCAACTCCCATATTGATAACTATCTTTTCTAATTTAGGAACTTCCATTTTAGAAGAGTAGTTAAATTCTTTCATTAATGAAGGAGCGATTTCTTTGTTATATAATTCTTTAAAATTACTCATAAATGCACCTCTTAACTAGCTTTCTTTTCTGTTTTTTTAGTTTCTTTTTTAGCAGCTGGTTTCTTAGTAGTTTTGGTTTCTTTTACTTCTTTAGTTTCTTTAACAGTTTTGGCTTCTTTTTTAACTTCTTTTTTGCCAGCTTCTATCTTTTGAACATTTGAGGCATGAATTGGTGCTTCAATTTCTTGAATACTACCAGTTTCATTTTGTCTACCTGGTTTAATGTGTTTTTTTACAATATTGATTCCTTCAACAACAACTTTGTTTTCTTTCTTAAGAGTTTTAATTATTTTTCCTTCTTTGCCTTTATCTTTTCCGGCAAGAATTTTAACTTGATCTCCAACTTTAACTTTCATAAAGATCCTCCTTATAGAACTTCGTTAGCTAGTGAAACTATTTTCATGAAATCTTTTTCACGAAGTTCACGAGCAACTGGTCCTAATACTCTTGTGCCAATTGGTGTTTTATCATCTCTGATTAAAACACAAGCGTTGTCGTCGAATTTGATATATGAGCCATCAGCTCTTCTTAAGCCTTCTACAGATCTAACTATAACGGCCTTTACTACTTTTCCTTTTTTGATGTTACTGTTAGGAATAGATTTTTTAACTGTGCCTACTACGATGTCACCAATATTACCGCTTTTAACTTTGCTGCCTCCTAGTACACGAATGACTAGTAATTCACGAGGTCCTGAATTATCAGCAACTTTTAATCGACTTTCTTGCATTATCATAATTAGTACCTCCTTATAAGATTACAGCTTCTACAAGTACTTCAACTAATTCATATCTTTTAGTTTTAGATAATGGACGAGTACTTGCGATTCTAACTGTATCTCCTTCTTTTGCTTTATTATTTTCATCATGAGCAGTATATTTTTTTGAGTATTTTACTCTTTTACCATATAGTGGATGCTTTTTGTGTGTTTCAACTAAAACAGTAATAGTCTTATCGTTTTTCGCACTTACAACTTTACCAACTAATTCTTGTCTTTTAGTTTCTGCCATTATTTTTCGCCTCCATTTTCTATAGTTCTTTCGCGTAATATTGTTTTCATTCTAGCAACATTTTTTCTTAATTCACGAATCTTTGAAGGTTTATCTAAATTACCTGTAGATTGTTTTAATCTTAAATCGAATAATTCTTTTTTAGATTCGTTAATTTGATTAGTTAATTCTTCATCAGATAGTTTTCTTAATTCATTAACCTTCATTAGATTCACCACCTTTTGTTACAAATTTTGTAGTAACTGGTAGTTTGTGACTAGCTAGACGAAGAGCTTCTCTAGCAACGTCTTCGCTAACGCCACCTACTTCAAACATTATTTTACCTTCTTTTACTACTGCTACCCAATCATCAACGTTACCTTTTCCGGTACCTTGACGAGTTTCAAGTGGCTTTTTAGTTAATGCTAAGTGTGGGAAGATATTAATCCAAACTCTTCCTCCACGTTTCATATAACGAGTCATTGCAATACGGGCAGCTTCGATTTGACGAGCAGATATCCATGCTCCTTCTTTAGCTTGTAAACCATATTCACCAAAGTGTAATTCAGTATTACCTCTAGCATGTCCTTCGTATGAGATACGATGGGGTTTACGATATTTAGTTCTCTTTGGAATTAACATCTTTTGTCTCTCCCTTCACTGCTTTTTTAGTAGGAAGAATTTCTCCTTTATAAATCCAAACTTTTACACCGATCTTACCATAAGTAGTATCAGCTTCAGCGTGAGCATAATCAATGTCAGCTCTTAGAGTATGTAGAGGAACAGTACCTTCTGTGTATCCTTCAGTACGAGCCATTTCAGCTCCGCCTAAACGACCAGATACAGAAGTTTTAATTCCTTTAGCTCCAGCTTTCATTGTATTTCTAATAGCTCTTTTTTGCGCACTTCTGAATGGTGCTCTAGCTTCGATTTGGGAAGCAATTTGTTCAGCTACTAGTTTAGCATCTAAATCCGGATTTTTTACTTCAACAATTGATACATAAATATCTTCATCTACTAATTTAATTAAAGCTTTTCTTAATTTGTCGATATCTTCACCGCCACGACCGATAATAATACCAGGTTTAGCAGTTAAGATTTTGACTTCGGTTTTGTTTTTATTTCTTTCAATAATTACTGAGGCAATTGCAGCTTCTTTTAAAGTTTTAGCAATATATTTACGAATTTTGATATCTTTATTTAGATATTTACCAAATTCTTTATTAGATGCGAACCATTTTGATTCCCAGTCTTTATTTACACCAATTCTTAAACTAATTGGATTAACCTTTTGTCCCATCTATTTAGCCTCCTCTTTGTTATCAGTTACTTTTATTGTAATATGACTTGTTCTTTTATCTCTTCTATCAACTTTAGTTCGACTACCAAATTTAATTCTCTTATAAACTGGTCCTGGATTAATGTAGCATTCAGAGATAACAAGTTCTTCTTCTTTAGCACCATTGTTATTAACAGCATTAGCAATTGCAGAATTTAATACTTTAGAGATTAATCTGCTAGCTTTGGTGTTAGTATTGCTTAAAATTCCTTGAGCCGTTGCAACGTCTTTGCCTCTAATAAGGTCAAGAGTCATCCGAGCTTTACGAGGAGCAATCATAGCACCTTTATGTATTGCGAAAGTTTCCATCTACTTATTCTCCCTTCCTACTTTTGTCCAGCGTGTCCGCCGAATTTACGAGTTAACGCAAATTCACCAAGTTTGTGTCCAACCATATCTTCAGTAATATATACTGGGATAAATTCTTTTCCATTGTGAACAGCGATAGTATGACCGATGAAATCAGGATAGATTGTTGAACGACGAGACCAAGTTTTAATAACTTCTTTTTTATTATTTTTATTTAATTCTTGAACCTTTTTAAGTAATCTATCGAAAACATAAGGTCCTTTTTTTAAACTTCTTGCCATCTACTTATTCCTCCTACTTGTTCTTTTTACGGCTAACTATTAACTTGTCAGACGCTTTCTTATTTTTTCTAGTCTTATAACCAAGTGCTGGTTTACCCCAAGGAGTAACAGGTCCTTTACGTCCAATTGGAGCACGTCCTTCACCACCACCATGTGGGTGATCGTTAGGGTTCATAACAGAACCACGGTTCGTAGGTCTGATACCCATATGACGTTTACGACCGGCTTTTCCTAGGTTTACTAATTCATAATCTTCGTTGCCAACTACACCGATGGTAGCTAAGCACGTACCAAGAATTAATCTTGTTTCACCTGATTGAAGTCTTACCATAACGTATTTACCTTCACGGCCGAGGATTTGAGCACTAGATCCAGCACTACGAGCAACTTCGGCACCTTTACCAGGTTTTAATTCGATACAGTGAATTACTGTACCTACTGGGATATTAGCAAGTGGTAGAGCATTACCTACTTTGATATCGACATTTTCACCACTTTCGATAATCATACCAACTTCTAAACCTTGAGGAGCGATAATATATCTTTTTTCGCCATCGCGGTAATTAATTAATGCAATGTTGGCATTACGATTTGGATCGTATTCGATTGATGCTACTTTACCAGTAACGTTAAATTTATTTCTTTTGAAATCAATGATTCTGTATTTCTTTTTGGCACCGCCGCCAATATGTCTTACAGTCATTCTACCTTGATTATTTCTTCCGCCACTTTTGTTTTGAGAAACTAGTAGGGATTTTTCAGGAGTAGTTGTTGTGATTTCATTATTTGCTAATGTGCTCATCCCACGACGGCCATTAGTTGTTGGTTTATATTTCTTTATTGCCATATGACATCACCCTATCCTATAATTCTATTTTTTCGCCATCAGCTAGAGTAACGATTGCTTTTTTATAAGTTTTCGTTTTACCGGTATATTTACCAACTCTACGGTCTTTAGCTTTAGTAATTAATGTATTAACATTTTTTACTTTAACACCAAAGGCCTCTTCGATAGCTTTCTTAATTTCAATCTTGCTAGCATCTTTAACAACTTTAAATGTATAAACATTTTTGTCAGCAAAGGCTGCAGATTTTTCCGTTATAACTGGTGCAATAATAATATCTGTATAATTTTTCATTATTTAAGCACCTCCTCAATTTGGTTAACTGCTGCTTCATCACATACGAGATAATCGGCATTTACTATATCGTAGACATTGATTTCGTCAGCTAATATAGCGTAAGCATAACCTAAATTTCTTGTAGCCATGTAGAGATTTTCATTATCTTCTTTAGTAACGAATAATACTTTACCAGCTAATTTTAAGTTTTCGATAATACCTTTTATATCTTTAGTCTTTAAAGTATTTAAAGATAAATTATCGATGACTACTAATTCTTTATCATTTACTTTATAAGTAAGAGCACTCTTAAGAGCTAAGACTCTTTCTTTTTTATTCATTTTGAATGTGTAATCTCTTGGTGTAACTCCTAAAGCAATTCCGCCACCACGCCATTGAGTTGCTCTAGTTGAACCTTGACGAGCACGGCCAGTACCTTTTTGTTTCCAAGGCTTTTTACCGCCACCGGAAACTTCAGCACGAGTTTTTGTTTTATGAGTTCCTTGTCTTGCAGCAGCCATCTGTAAATCGATAGCTTTCTTTAAAACAACGTCATTTACTTCAATATTCCAAATATCTTTGTTTAAAGTTAAATCTTTAAGTTCTTCGCCTTTAATATTTAAAACTTTTATTTTTGCCATAAAGAATCACCTTTCTAAGTAATTAATTACTTTCCTCTTGGTTTTCTTCAGTTTCTTCAGTAGTCTCTTCTGTAGGATTTTCAACTACATCTTCAGTAGCTTCAACTGTTTCAGTTGCTTCAACATTTTCAGCTGTTTCTACTGGAGTTTCAGTTGCTTCTTCTACTGCTGATTCTTCAACTACTTCATCAACTACGGTTTCATAGCTAATGATTTCTTTTGGATTTGGTTTACGGCTATTTTTAACTGCTGATTTAATTAAAACTAAAGATTTTTTTGCACCTGGAATATTACCACTTACTAAAATGTAATTTTCATTAACATTTACTTCAATGATTTCAAGATTTTGGATAGTTGTTGTTTCAACTCCCATGTGTCCTGGTAAATTCTTACCTTTTAGAACACGCATTGGTCTCATTGTACCCATTGAACCTGGTCTTCTGTGATAACGAGAACCATGAGCCATAGGTCCACGAGATTGTCCGTGACGCTTAATAACACCTTGCATTCCTTTACCTTTGTTAGTTCCGGTTACATCGACGATGTCACCTACTGCAAAGATATCTGCGCTTACTTTATCACCTAGAGTATAAGTTGCGTCAACGTCTCTAATTTCTTTTAAGAAGCGCTTAGGATTTGTGCCAGCTTTTTGAGCGTGGCCGATACTAGCTTTGCTAGCATTTTTTTCTTTTCGATCAAATACGCCTAATTGAATGGCATTGTAACCATCTGTTTCAACAGTTTTTACTTGAGTTACAACATTTGGCTCAACTTCAACAACAGTAACAGGAATTAATTTACCTTCTTTAGTGAAAACTTGAGTCATTCCAATTTTGCGTCCTAAGATTCCTTTCATTTTTTCCTCCTATAATTTTTATTTGATGCTAATTTCTACACCGCTTGGTAAGTCTAAGTGGGCTAAAGCATCGATTGTTTCTTTACTTGGGTCTTTAATATCGATCAATCTTTTATGAGTACGCATTTCAAATTGTTCTCTTGAATCTTTGTCCTTATGGACAGCTCTCAATACTGTAAATTTTTCAATTTCAGTAGGAAGAGGTATTGGTCCAGATACGATACCCCCGGTTCTTTTAACAGTGTCAACAATCTTCCCAGCAGCTAAATCGATTACTCGATGATCGTAAGCTTTTAGGTTGATTCTAACCTTGTTACTTGACATATTGCATGTCCTCCTTTCGCCTATATCTAGTATAGACTTGCTCCGTAATGAATTACCTGATTTCCAAGAAGTATTTAACAACTCTTCCTAGTGTATCAGCAACCTCACACATCTTGGCAGTCATACGTTTATAAGTATAGCAATAAATTATATGAAATGCAAGAAAAAACTTGCATTTTGTGATTTTTGTCAAGACATAGTGATTAAAAATTTCAAAACAAGATAATCGTCTGTATGGCGATTTTTTAACTTTTAAT
>CANQMM010000017.1 GCA_947624955.1 uncultured Bacilli bacterium
TACTTGTTTTTGCGTGCATTTAGTTCTTTAATATCCTATTTTTTACATTACGAGAATTTAACATTTTATTCAACGCTTTTTTAAAATGTCAGTATATGATTTTTTTAAAATGTCAGCTTGTTCTTATAAAACTATATTATATTTATTGATAGGCAAATCATTGATAATAGGCAGTAATAATTCGCCATACTTATTGTATTATCTTATATTTAAGATATTACAATTCTTATAAGAATTGTTACTGGGTTCCTGTTGTCAATGAGGAACTATCAATAAATTTACTATATTAAAAAACTGACATTTCTAAAAAATCTTAACATACTTAGTAAATAATTCAATTTTTGCTAGTAAAATTTAACAATTTATGATATAATTCACGCACACGGGGCAGTAATGGTTTCGACAGTATATTTCTGAATATGATTGCAAGTGGAAGGCACTCCTTACGTGCAAAATTAAAATTAAATGACAGAAACTTTGGTTTCACTCCTGCTTTAGCAGCTGCTTAATAGAGTAGCCAGGAGTACTTTTGCTTTCCTTCGCTTATAGGGAAAGACAAAGGTTCATACATATAAGCTATATTATAATTATCGCCTAAGTAATTATAATGAATTGCATTAGGATTAGTTAAAGCATCGGTGCGTTAGAGCCAGTACTTTAATGAAGACTAAAATCTGACTAAACTTGTAGATATTGTATTTCAAGGTATATTGGACAGGAGTTCAATTCTCCTCTGCTCCACCAAATTGTTATTTAATCCCCATAATATGGGAATTTTAAATTATTAAAAAAGTGTTATGATTAAATAAACATATCACTTTTTTCAATAAGCTGACCACTAGCCAAACTAGTATATTTTATTTGGTTTCAATTTCTTTTTTACTTTTAAAGTCAATAGCATTTTCGTGAGTAACTACCGACTTACCAATTCTTTTTTCGATATTATGTCTTGTTATTGCTGCTACTTCACCACCATCGTGAGCATCAACTTTTAATGCACTTAAGCCTTTAGAATCATTTGTTCTGTGAAGTTCTGTAGTTGTAACTTCTGCTAATGTTGTTAATGCTAACTCTAATGGTGACATATTATCTCTTAAATTTTGCTTTTTATCTAAATTTTTAATATTTTTATGTTGATTAGTCGTAATGCCGAATGTTCCCTTACTTATTTCGTTTGTAAGAATGGCAAATTCTTTTTGTTTAGTTACTCCCCGTTTTTTCCACTCGTCTGTTAATTCGTTCCTAGCAGGAATACCTTTAATTCTTGCATTTATCCATTCTTCACTATATCCTTTATCTAAATAAGTTTGCCTAGCACGTTCGATAGCAAGTGAAGGGTCAATAACTTCTTGTATTCTTTCTTCCGCTAATCTTGCAAACCATAATTTAAAAGGTTCAGCATTGGGACTAGGAATACTTTGAATAAGTCTAAAAATAGTTTCTCTATTAGCACAATCGGTCATTCGTAATTTACCATCTTGTGCTATTAATTTCAATCGTCGACAATTTGTCGATAGTTCAGATAATTCCTCTTCCTCCATTCTTTTTTTTAACCTATACCAATAGTCATTTGGATTGGTACTTTCTGTTAATATTTCAATAACATCAACGATAGAGTAGTACCATTCACCTTTATATTCGTGTCTTCTAATTTTTCTATTTTCAAATAATACTAACTCCTTATTTTCTTCTAATTCATTTTTCATTTTCATCGCTTCCTTTAATAAATTCAATAATAAAAAATCTTTCTTAACATACTATCAGTCACTTCCTTTTAGAAAGTGGCAAACCCTTAATTGTTAAATATCTAATAAAATTGTATCAAACGTTAGTTCTTTTTACAATAAAATTTTATACTAATATTCCATAATTTAAAAACAGTATTTAACTGTTTAAACATAAAAAAGTCAATTTGTAAAAAATCTGCTTTTATGCTATGATGAAAAATATTCCCAATATGAAAGGAAAATATCGTTATGGAATTAAAAGTATTAGAAGATAACAACACATTTATAGATATGTATTACTTTGGGGAACCGGCAGTTAGTTATTATATTGAAGATGGTAACGATAAAATCCTTTTCGATACGGGTTATTCAGGTATTTTTGTGAAAAATGCTGAGTTATTGAACATCAATCTAGATAATATTAATAAATTAGTTATATCTCACGGGCACAATGACCATACCGGGGGTTTAAAAAGTTTTTTTGCAAAAGAAAGACATATAGAATTAATCGCTCATCCGGACTGTTTTGAACATAAAGAAGATGAAAACGGCTCATATATAGGCAGTCCGTTATCTAAGGATAAACTTGCCCAAATGTGTAAATTAAATTTATCAAAGAAGCCAATTAAAATAAGTGAACATCTTACTTTTCTGGGAGAAATCCCTTCTTCAAATGATTTCGAGGTAAGATACCCCATTGGTAAGAGAATGGCTGACTCTAAAAAAGTAGAAGATAATGTTATAGATGATTCAGCAATAGTTTATCAAAGTGAAAACGGTTTATTTGTCATTACGGGTTGTTCTCATAGTGGTATTTGTAATATTCTTGAATACGCTAAAAAAGTTTGTGGCGATAATAGAATCTATGGTGTTATCGGCGGCTTTCATTTATTTGATATAGATGAAAGATTAGAAAAGACAATTGGCTACTTATTAGAAAATAATATTCCTTTGTTATATCCCTGTCATTGTATTTCATTAAAAGCTAAAATAGAAATGGCTAAAAAACTAGATATAAAAGAAGTCGGCGTAGGATTGATTATAAATATTTAAAATATAAATTTGAGGGATGAAGAATATGAAATGTAATATAAAATATATCGGAAAGTCAAGGCAAGGTATAACCAAATATTATTGTACTGTTCATAAATCGTTTGCTTATGATAAATTTGGGAATAAGTTAGAAGAATGTCTTTGGCATAATAAAGAAATATTTGATAACCGATTAAATATTAAGCAAAATTTAATTAAAAGCATCACGATTAGATATGATAATATCTTAGAAAATGTTGTCCCTAAGATAATAATAAATGATAGCGAATTTAATGGAGTTTTAGAATATGACAACTCTATATTAACTTATAAAGATTTTGGGGGAATAATGTTATCAAAATTAAATAATATACCTCTAGAAATCGTCAAATGTAATCATTGTGGGTACTATCACTCTGACAATGGAAAGTTTGCCTATACTCCACATAGAACCCATTTATGTTTATATTGTGGTCGTTTATTTAGAGTAAAAGAAAAAAATGTCGGAAGCGAACTTGCAATGATTTATGATATTCCTAAAATAAGTTTAAATAATAATATGCTGAAGATCGATGATTATTGTTGTGTAGAATATGATATGTTAAAAGGAACTTTACTAGTCAATAATAAAAGTATTAATAAGGTTTTATTTAAAGAAAAAGAACTTGATATTGTGAATTTTCTAAATGATATCTTAGAAAATGAATTTTAAAATTCTTTTGTCTACAAATTGTAGAGGTAATTTTTTATAATTTGATGTTATAATTGTCCTAGGTGGTTAATATGAATATAGGAGACAGAATTTCCGAGTTGAGAACATTAAAAAAATTATCGCAAGAAGACTTAGCCCAAAAACTTTATGTTTCCAATAAAACTATCTCTAGTTGGGAAACAAATAGAACCGAACCGGGATTAGAAGCCATTGTAAAATTAAGCGAAATCCTTGATTGCAGCGTAGTATATCTAATATATGGTGATATTCCCAAAAATGATATTGAAACGGAAATAAAAATTAAAGTCTCTCTAGATAAATTTACTAGTTTAGATTTATTTATGCAAAAAAATGCCCGATTTTTAAATTCTAGTAAGCAAATTGATACTTACTATCAACCAACATATCGGAAGTTTTTAAAAGATGATAAAAATATTAATGAATGGTTAAGAATTGGAATAAGAGGCAATAAAAAAATTTTAAACTATAAGAATTGGTATAACAATATGTATTGTGATGAATACGAAGTAGAAATAGATAATGAAGAAAATTTAAGTAAAATATTTAATATCTTAGGTCTAGAAGAAATTGCTACTGTCGATAAAACTCGAACTACCTATTTTTATTTAGATAAATATGAGGTAGCCCTAGATTATGTAAAAGATTTGGGATACTTTATTGAAATTGAAGTTAAGAAATACGATGAGGATGCTGTTAATGAATACTATAATCTCTTGAAGTTAGCCCAAAAACTCGAATTAAATTTGGATGACATTGATAAAAGAGGGTATCCTTACCATCTAATCTTCCCGGCAGAAACTAAATAGTTAGAAACCCTTTGACAAATCCTCCTATCATTATATAATTTTCTTGGTGATACTATGAATTTACCTGATAAATACTTTTTATTTACTGTATTAACTATATTAATTATTCGAATAACTCTTTATATTTATCCTAAACCAAGTCCTACAATCAAAAAATTTCGCACCCATCATTGGATGTTCGGCTTACTATTTACAATAATTCTTTTGGCTTTATCTCCCATTTATAAAAATATCTATTTATTAGCTATAAGTACCGGCTTATTCTTAGATGAAATAGGATTTATTCTAATTAGAGGAAAAAATCATAAAGATAATTATAGTCCCAAGTCTTTTATGATATTGATATTTTTTCTATTAATTCTATTTCTTTTAAGAGAAAAAATTATGGACTTTTATTATTACTTATAAGAGTTTTTAAAAATTTAAATATATGGTAAAATATATGTACCAACTAGGAGGTATATTATGCCCAATGATTTAAACTTAACAATTGATTCATCATCGATTGCCCCTTTAATTAGTCAAAATCAAACACAATTGATTTTTCAAAGACATTGTAATTATGATCGAATGAATGGGGGATTACACGAAGACTCTATTGATGTGCAAAAAGCGGTAGTTAATGCTTTTTTAGCTAACTTACCTTTAGATAGTTTAAATGAAACCTACTTTCTTTTTACAGCGAGTAATACGGTTTCGAATCCCAATTTCAAACGTTGCGTCGAAACTACTAAAATTGCGATGGATATGACTAAGTCCTTCTTACAAGATAAACACCTTCCCGCATCCCATATAATCAATTTAAATGCCAGCTCTAATTACAAACAATCTATTCACGAAAGTTCCAAATTAACTGAACCGAAAATGCTTACCGATAATACCGGCTATGCCGAATTCCTCCAAGAAAAGCATAATGGTATGAATATCGATTTTTGGATTGACTTTGAAGAAGATTTATCCAAAGAAAAAAGAGAAGAATTAAATGCTGAAGGTCCCGATCAAATTGTTGACCGTTCTCTTCGCTATATCTTCGCTTTACAACGTTATGCTTCCTTATTTCATCTTCAATATCCCCATAGCCGCCTCATTATTTGGAATGGTACGCACTATGATTTAATCAGTCCCTTAGTTAAACAAAGAATCCTAAATTGGCCCAAATCAAGTATCGTCAATGTCGATTACTGCGGTGGTATATCCTTAATACTCGAAGACTACAATGAAATTATCGCTAGTGTTAATGGTCATACCTATCCTTTTGATTCTCAATATAAAGAACAGCTTCATCCACACTTTTAAATACAGGTACCCCATCTTTAGCAAAGCGTAAAAAATATTCTCTATTATGTTTAATTTTTTCTAAATCATCACTTTTCATTCCGCCATCATAGTGATGATTTTCTCTATATTTTATATATTCTAAATGGGTATCAAAATCTGGCATAACTATCGCATCCGGTACAACGTTTACACTACTAGCGCCGATTATCCAAAATCCTTGCTTTTTTGCTTGCTCGGTAATGACATCCGCTCTTCTTTCAATCGTGTCAATCTCTTCCGGTAGTCTATTCCACCAATCATCATTTGGAAATGCTTTCGCCGCTGACCAAAGTAAATCCCCATCGATCCAATTTTTGACTTTTTGTTGATTAATATAATGTGTTTTCCCCACTCCGGAAGGACCATAAATAAAATATCCTTTCGTATGTGTCACATATTCTTTTTTTAAATCATTATAAATTTCTGTTCCATCAGTAAATACCAAAGGTGTTTCTTCATTATATAAATTCTTATAGTATGAACTCATTTTCTCACATCCTACCGCAAGTCCCCTAAAATATTAGTTATTTACCGCTTTAATTCTAGCATTTTAATTTTAGACTTGTCAATATTCCAGATGTCCTTAATCCTGCTTTAATAAAGTAACTTTTCCCTTTTTATCTACTGCTAATAAACTAATATCATCTAATTTTAATTTTCTTTCTTTTAAATATTTATTGACCCAAGTAACTGATTTATGAGCTTTTTTTATTTCATCTCTATTAATAGAGCCATCTAATACTAAAGAATAACTTAAAGATTGCTTTTGTTTATTGTTACTATCACTACCTTTATTTTTTTCTTTTAATAAAACTGATACATCCCCTGATGGCTCTAACACGGCACAATCTAACTCCTTAATGTCGAAACATCCCTTTAGCCGACAAGTTTCTAATACTTTAGCTACGCTTAACTTGGCTTTTTCCAAATTTTCATAATTAAAATTATTATTTTCAAAAAGCACTAAGGGTTCCCCATCGATTAATTCCTCTACTGTATGATTATGATAAGTTAACAATGAAGATAGATAACCAATCCCGCCAAATACTACTAAAGCTAGCATTCCATCATATAAGGGCGTATCTAGACTAATTATCGAATCTGCCGCAATTGAACCTAATGTAATACTTAAAACATAATCATATAAAGTTAAATTTTTAATTTGTTTCTTACCTAGTAATTTAATAATGATAAATAATAATAAAAACATAACTAAAGCTCGACCAATAATTTCCATTCTTACCACCTATTTTTATTATGTCCCTTTTCTTTGCAAAATTACCTGTCAACAACTACCAATCAATTTGACTACCAATCCTAATTTTTCTATAATTATTAATAGTAGGTGTTTGCTATGGCTATAATTGATCCTTTTGCTATTGCCGATAATTATCCGTATTTAAAATCTAACTTACAAGATACCATCTTTGTTACAGAAGATGAATACCATCTTCTTAATGATAGTCAGACTATCGATATCGATGGCCCGGTTAGTATCGAATTTTTACGGAAAATTCTCACTGATTCAACATATTATTCTTATACTAAACGCTTTTTAAATGGTGAGACCACGCAATTTAAAGTTAGCTATATAACTAATGGCGATACCAAAGGAGCTATTTTTTATACTCGTTATCAAATTATCGATGGTCTAAGTCGGTTATTAATTGAAAACCGCGAGCCGGTTAGTCTAGAGCAGCATCGCCGTTATATGGCTTTAAAAGAATTAGTAACATTTGAAAAACTTGTGTCCCTTTATAAAGACCAAACTCACCAAGTTAGTATCGATGGTATTAATTACGCCATTCCTTGTGAACAAATTCTTAAACTTATTCAAGTATCGCCCACGGATTTTAAGCGCGTTTTGCAAAGTTCTAAAATAACGGAAATATTGGGCATTCCCAAAGAACATTTTATCTATGCTTGCGTTGATTTTTTAAGAAATGTTAAAAATGATTATTATCTTTCTAGTGAAGTTTTAGCTAATTATGAGTCGATGACTTCTTGCCAATATCTAGATATTCAAGCCTTGAATACTCATCTAACAATTGAAGATACTCTTCATTCTCAAATCACTATTCATCCCGAATTAAGAAGCGCGATTTTAGATGGCTTACCTCAAACGGCTAGCAACTTAGAAAAAGCTACCTATATTTATATTAAAATGTGTAAAATCCTTACCTATGATTCTGAATATTATGCAATGAATTTTCAAAATCGCGTAGTTTTATTAAAACATAGTAATATTGCTACCATTGCCAATATAACGCCGACTAATAATCAAGTTGTCTGCTTCGAGTTTAACTTAATTTTTGCGCGTTTACTATCCGAATTGGGCCTAAAATTTGCTACTAATTATCGAGATGCTGATGAAAGTCACTACGGTCTAGCTCACTCTAGTCTTGAATTTAGAGCCGATAAATTTTTAGTCGTTGCTGATGCCGTAACTGGTATCTTGGGTGGCGATTTACTCCGTGCCAAGATTAACCGTCAATTAGTCGGATTTAAATGTTTAAATAGCAATCCCGAAACTCAAAAAGAATTTCAAAAAGCCATCTATGATATGTTTAACTTAATCAATTCGCAAGAACAAGCGAAAGAACTCCCGCCGTCTCGTCAAGAATTTAATGAAGTCTTAGCCGCTTATGAAAATACGACGAAAAATATCTTGGATATTCCTCTCCTCGAAAGATTATCTATTCTCATCGCCCGGATCAATGCTTCTTTCGTCGTCGATATCGATTATGTATCTTATGCACTTATCTTAAGAAAAATGCTCTTTAGTGACCAGGAAATGAATGATAATATCTTCATTAAGATAATCCGCAATAATGTCCCAACTGACGCTAACCGTTTAGCTATGTCGAGTGCCGTCATCGCTTTTAATCCGATAGGTTTTCAATCTAGCCCCGATAAAACTACTTATTACTATTTTTCTACCAATTGGGGATTTACTCCTATCTCCAAAAGCGAACTAGAAGCCAAATTTACTAATCACGAGTTAGAATATCTCGATAAAGGTAGTACTACTATCCCTAATATTAATCCAGGAGGAATGCAATTATGATTGAAAAATTACAACAATTAAATGAAAAACTCTTAACCACTTGTGATTTATCTGACCAAAAAAAATATCAGTTAATTAAACAACTATTAACTGATAAACAATGTTTCTTTAAAATGAACATTAAAACTGCTTATGCTATCCTAAGAGATTTAGGATTTCAAGAAAATGAATTACAAGATACCTATATGGCTTTAATTGATATTAAAAATCTCTAATTTATTTTAAATCATCAAATAATGATCTTATATCGATATTTAATGCTTTAGCAATTCTACTTAATGTATCTAATCTCGGTCTTACTACGGCCTTTAAAGATTCTAAATTTCTAATAAATTGATGCGTAAATCCACTCTTATCCGCTAACTCTTGTGATGTCAAACCCGCTATATTCCGATATTTCTTAATATTAGCTCTTACTTGATAATAAATATAATCATCATTATCTCTACTATTATTCATAATTATTCCACCAATAGTATTATTCCAAGATTTTTCTAAAAAATATGTACTCATACCAAGTACAATGATATAATAACTATAGAGGAGTTGGTAATAATGAACATAATTTATGAAAATGAATTAATCCAAATAATATCTTATAAAAACAAATCTTTAATAATTAATATTCGGAACAATCCTGAGTATACAATTCTAATTGAACGGGTTAAAGGTCAAGTAGTAGTCAGTCAATATCCTAAGGCATCTAATGAAAAAGTAACTGTTCAAAAAAATAAATAAATAGTTCAAAACGATAGCATTTTTGTCGAAGCTTTAAATAACCCAGAAAGTGTGGAAAACTCTGTTTGGTTGAGAATTAGACAGACTAATAATGAGGTCGAATTAAACTATAAAAAACAGAGTGCTTTAAAAATGGAATCGGAAGAAATCGAATTTGGGGTTACTTCTTATGATAAAGCGAATGCCTTTTTAAGCGCTTTAGGTTTTCATAAATGGGTTGAGGTAAAGAAAGTGCGACGCTATTCCCAATATAAAGATTGTAACATTTGTCTAGATAGCGTTGAACGTCTCGGCGATTTTGTCGAGTTAGAATTACTTATCCCCGAAAAAGAAAATATCGATTACGAAGCCAAATTACTTGCTTATGCCCAAGAATTAAATATCGATATTACTAAACGGATTAATAGTCATTATGACACGATGATTTCGGAGTTACCTGACTAGATGGAGTTAACTCCATTTTTTTACTTTCAATTTCTTTTTTAAATCTTGCCCATTCTTCTCTTAATAGATGCTGATAAGGTCCATTTTCTCTAACTACGAGTTCTTCGACCTCATCAAAAGCTACTCGCATCGCTTCTTCATTATCTTCCCACCTAGTTGTAAATCGTGCTTTAAACTCTGGCCATTCATCAGTACCTTCTTCGCTTATTATTCTTACAACTTTCGGTCTTTCGATTTGATAATAAGTATCTTTATCATAGATTAAACCATCCGTGCCATCATAAACTAAAACTTGTCCATCTTTCATTGTTCGTTCGGCAAAGAAGTGGTTTCCGTAACCTGCTTCATCTAAACTAACTGAAATACCTTCTTTACTATATTTTGGTTTAGGATTTAAAGAAATACTAGCGACATCGGCATTCACTAACCGAAATTCATCCCCATCAAAGCCATAAGAAATCATAAATGCTGTTTCAAAACATTTTTCAAAAGTATAACCAAATGATAATAACCAAACAGATAGCGGAATCCCATCGTAATAAATACTTCTTAATCTATCAATTAAACCTTCTTCTTGATCATAACTCCATATGTGTCCTGTTACCAATCCCTGTAACATAAGATACTTTTTTCTTAATAAGTATTTTCTCCATCTTAATTGGTCTTGTATCTTCGTCATAAAACCCCTTCTTTTTAAGTTTATCTACCATAACACAATATCTTTAAAAAGTAAATATTCCTCCTAAATTTTTGCAAATAGTGATTTTCAATTAACTGATAATTTGCTATAATAAGTAATACTAAGGAGTATGCCAAATGGAACAACTATCTGTATTTAAGAAAAGTCCCAAGTTTTATATAAATCAAATTACCTCCGGTCATCTATATACTAATGAAGTTCATCTAACTTTTCCCGAAGATAAAGACCGGGTTTTAATCAATAACTTAGTACTAGGTACTATTAAATGTCATTCCGATAAACATCTTGATGAATATGAAGTAATTATGTCCGAAATTGCCGATTTATTAGATTTAGATAATGCTACTGTCTATAAAGTAACTAATGAAGAAGGTATATCCGGAGTAATTGTTAAAGATGTTAAATCTAAATCGGAATTATTAATTAGTATGGATTATATCTTTAAAAAACTCTATGAGAAATATACCCATATGCCTAATCCCAATAATAGTTGGATAACGGCCGCTTTATCTATCCCGCCATCATCCCTTACTAATCCGCTAAAAGATGCTAATTATTTAACAACTCTTCTCGAAATGGGCATTAATGCTCCTTGTGAAGCCTTTAAAATAACCGATTTAGATGCATATAAAACTAATTATTTCAGTATGATTCTCTTTGATTTTCTAACTAATCAAGAAAAAAGAAATGCTATCGATTATTCCATTTTAGCTAATCCGAATACCGGGGAAGCTCGGTTATCGCCGCTTATGAACTTTAGTTTATCGGCTAACTCTCCAATATATTCTCTAAATAATCGTCTAGTTGACCGCGAAAGTTTAATTCGCCATATCTATCGTAACTACTATCCTTATATCAAAGAATTATCTCGTTGTTTAGTTGACCATACTAGTGCTTACTTAACTAGTATTCAGTTAATATGTGAAAATAATACTGATCCTATCGTAGCGGAAGAAATAGTGGAAACTATCAAAAATAATATCGAGTTTATAAGACCTCTCGATAAAGAACAATCCGGAGTATCGACAGAAACAAAAGTCGATTATACCCAAACAACTATTAGAATTAATCAAAAAGTTATGAAAAAGAATTTACTTTATCAAAATAAATATCCGGCTCATCCTGTAACTAATACACCACCTAGTCCCCCAAAAGATGATGACCGGGTTAAAATTAGTATCGAAGAAACTCTACCTACTAGGCCGAAGAACTATCATACTTTACTAATTGTTGCCATTATTGCCTTTATTTGTGGTTTAGGAATTGCTATCACTTATTTAATTACTTTATTTACTAAATAATATTGAATAAAAAAGCAAAACATATTAAAATAAACCTTAATGGAAGTGATACGATGAATAAAGATGTTTTAAGTCTAGTTAATGAATTTAAAGATAAATATCCCGGTGGTGTTTATTGGTTTCGGCTTGCTAAACATAGTCGTGTAGTCGAAAAACACTTAAATCCGGATGAAGAAGTCTTATATGCCTTCATTGGTCAAAAGAATAACTCTATCTTAGATATCTTTAGTACAGCTGTCATAGCTTTAACTAATAAAAGAATCTTAATTGGTCAAAAAAGAGTATTATGGGGTTATTTTCTCAATTCGATAACTCCTGATTTATTTAATGATATGCAAATCTATGAAGGACTACTATTCGGTCGAGTAACTATCGATACCATTAAAGAAAAAGTCATTCTTACGAATATTTCTAAAAGGGCTCTTGCGGAAATTGAAACCCAAATTTCTTCCTTTATGATGAAGGAAAAACAAAAATATATGACCGAGAAGAAATAATGATGAAAAAACGCCGTATCTTTTTATTAATATTTTTATTATTAATTATTAGTTTAATTTTTCTCTTAATTTATCTTTTTCAAGATAAATCTTTTACGCATACTTATGATGTCTCTGATTATACCGTTACCGAAGAATTTCTAGGAGAGACTAAACGATACTACTACGAAATTAAAACTCCTAAATTAACTTATGAATTTGTTATAGCTAGTAAATATCGAGGTAAAGAATTACTTACAGAAATTAAAGATTATCAAACTAAGGAAGAAACTTGTCTAATTCCTACTAATGAATTTGCTGAACACATTATCGTTTGTTCTTCTAATAATGAACAAATAAGTCCCCATTTAATTAGTGAAGAGTTAAAATCGCAAATTCCCGAAGATTACATAAAGACTTATTATTCTAATGAAGAAAAATATCAAAATATGACTATCTATCAAGAACCTTTTAATGATTTATATATTTGGAATTATACGGGTTTTGATTACTATGATGAATCATTTAATACGCTTCAAATATTTAATAAAGATGTCTATAACACCGATTTAATTACTACCATCGATAACTATATTGTTATTCCCGATTATCAAAATGAATATAACTTTTCCCGAATCTATTTATTAGATATTAATACCCATAAAGTTACAACTTGGGAATTAGATTACCAAATCTCGATGGATAGTTATTTTCTCGGTAGTTATGAAGATAGTCTATATCTTGTGGATAAAAAGAATGTTATTGAATATGAATTAGTTCCTAAAAAGCAAAAAATGCGTTTACTAGCCGGAGAAAATGGGATGGGTAAAATCCTCGAAAAAGGCGAATGGCGCGATAAAAAAGTCTTAAATATCATTTCTGAAAATCTAACCTTTACTGATAACAGTATTTATCATTACTCGATTAATGACAATAAATTATATCTAACATTTACGGATAATCCTATCTTATTGAGTAATCAAAATGTTACCGCGATTGTTGCTTACCACGATGATGAAATCTATTACTTAGTCGATAATTCCCTATATTATTACTCCCCAAATACTAATGAGGTCTTACTCATTAAAAATGAAGAATGGCATTTTAGTAATACTAATAAAATTTTTCCCATCTTTTAATAACCAAATTATTTATCTTACATAACCTATTATTAGGAGTGATTTAAAATGTATGATAAATACCTAGTTAGTAAAGATGATACCCTTAAAGGCATAGCTAATAAGTTTAATACTTTAGAATCTACTATTCTCGATATAAATAATATCCCATTTCCCGATTTAATCCGTGAAGGTATGGAAATAATCGTCCCTCAAAATCTTGAAAATTATTTTGAATACTATACCATTAAAGATGGTGATACTTTGTATCAGATATCTCGTAGATACAATATTAATCCCGAATTATTAGCTGTCTTAAATGGTCTTAATATGGATGACTATATCTATCCTGGTCAACAAATAATGATCCCTAAAAGTGGTTATAGTTACTATATAACTAAAGATGGTGATACTCTAGATATCGTCAGTGACCGTTTTAAAATAAGTAAAGAACGTTTACTAAGTCAAAATCCAACAATCTATTTAGCTGAAAGCCAACTAATGGTTAATAAAACAAGATAAAGTGTCTAACATTTTATCTTTTTTATTTCGTAAATTATGATATAATGAAATATAGAATAGGAGAGGGGTAGAATGGTTCTAAGAAAGCCCTATGGTTTTTTAATTAAACATTTTAAAAAGATCCATTTAGCAATCTTATTTTTATTATGTTTTCTCATATATAAAACTAAAGGTTTCTTAGACTTTTTAAACCTCTATATCGATAATGGTTATACTACTAATCAAACTAGCTTTGCTAGTACGTATTTTAATCTAGGAATATTCCTCATCTTTGCTATTACTATCGCTAGTTTAGTAGCTATCTGTTTCCTAATGCTTTCTAAAAAGAAGAATTCCAAATATTATATTATCTCAATTGTCTTTTATAGTGCTTTATTAATCTTATTCTTCTTTGGTTATAATCTATTAGTCGATCTCGAATATACTACTAAAGAAGCATCCGTAATCAGAGTTTATCACGATATTTTCAATATCGCTTATTACCCGCAATTTATCTTTATTATCTTTACTTTACTAAGAGGTATTGGTTTTGATATTAAGAGTTTTAACTTTAATAAAGACTTAGAAGATCTAGATTTATTAGATGAAGATAATGAAGAAGTCGAAGTTAATATCGATTTATCCGGTTATAAAGCCAAAAGGAATACGCGCCGTTCATTAAGAGAATTTCGTTATTATGTTTTAGAAAATCGCTTTGTCTTTACCTGTCTTGCTATTCTCGCCGGCATTGTTGCTATCGTTAGTTTAATTTTAAATTTTCAAGTATATAATAAACGTTATAAACTACAAGAACAATTCGTTTTAAATAACTTTAATATATCTTATAAAGATAGTATTTTAACTAATCGGGATTATCAAGGTAATATTATTACTGAAGGTAAATACTATTTAGCAACTGTTGTCCATATTAAAAATTTAACTAGTAATGCTACTAAGTTTGATACATCGGCTTTAAAATTAGTTATCGGTAATGAAGTCATCTATCCTGTCTTAGATCGTGGTGATCGTTTTGCTGATATTGGCGTTCCATATAAAGCCGAAAATATTCTTGGTGAAACGGAAAAAGATTATGTCTTCGTTTATGAACTAACTGAAGAGCAAATAAAAAAAGAATATCAAATAAAAATATTAAGTTCCGTAGAATTAGGTAAAAAAGAATTAATCCCTCGTTATAAAATAATTAAGCTCGAACCCCGTGTTTATGATAAAGTAAAAACTCAAGATAGCAATGAATTAAATGAAGTATTAAATTTCCAACAAACTAATCTTCTAGATACAACCTACCAAGTAAAAGATTATTTAATCAGTAATAAATATGAATATTCTTATGATTACTGTTATCTAGGTACTTGTTACCCTTCGAAGAATATCCTTATTCTCGATCAAAGAGAATACTATAACCAAACTCTTTTAGTTTTAAAAGATGAATTAAATCTTGATCCCGATGCTTTTTATACTACTGATCGCACTACTACTCATAATTTCTATATTGACTTTGTTAAAGTTAAATATACTATCGATGATGAGACTTATACAGCTTCAGTAACCGATATGACTCCTAAAAGAGTTACTAATAGAACTGTTTTAAGAACAACCGCTAATATTGAAAAAGCCGATAGTATTAATCTAGAAATTCATTTCCGTGATCAAATATATTCTATTAAATTAAAATAGCTACATAGTGTGGCTATTTTTTTGATAAGATTTTTTTTAGGAATTATCAAAATATTCAACAATACTTTATTCTTCACACAAGAAGTCGATAATATTTAAAACTTGTATTCCATCTATTTGCTTGTCTTTGACGTTATCCATAGTAAGTATCGTTTTTTTATAATTATCATTTATTGCTAAAAGCGATCTTTTTTCCCTCTCTTCTACCTTTTCATCTATTATACTTCTAGAAACTTGAAAGTATAATTTTTCATTAGGTTTTATTGCAATAAAATCAATTTCTATATCTTTATATTGCCCTACATACACTTCATAACCGCGTCTAAGCAGTTCTATATAAATTAAATTTTCGTAACTATTACCGGTATCATATGATGAAATACCATCTATGACATTTTTAATACCGTTGTCTATAAAGTAATATTTTCCTTGAGTTTTTAATAATTGTTTCCCTTTTAATTCATACCTAGGAACTCTATATATAAAATAAGCATTTTCTAACATTTTTAAATATGAATCAACAGTTTCGTTAGAAATTAAACTACCACTTTTCTTCATAAATTCAGCAATTGCATAAGGTGTTGTGAGATTACCAATTGTGGATGCCATATATTTTATTAAATTATCTAAAAAAACAACATCTTTTATGTTATTACGATTAATAACATCTTTTTTTAATACAACATCCTTTAAATCATTTAAATAACTGATAATTAAGTCTTCATTATCATTCATATTTACAATCATCGGCATTCCACCATATTTTAAATATTTATCAAATTTATCAAATTTATTTTCTGTGCCTTTGAAAGGATATATACTTATGAATTCTTTAAAAGAAAATGGATATATCTTGATAGTTAAAACTCTTCCAGCAAGAAGCGTAGTTAGCTCACTAGATAACAAATATGCGTTTGAACCTGTTATATAAATATCTGCATCAAAATCTACTAAAATGGAATTTACTGCCTTTTCCCATTGTAAAATATTTTGAACTTCATCCAATAAAATATAATATTTATCTTTGTTAATAATTTTATCTTTTACATAACTATATAAATCCTTATAGTCATTAATATTATAAAACTCTGCACTTTCAAAATTCATATAAATAATATTGGTCTTTTTTATCTTTTGAGTTATTAAATAATCTCTATATTGGAGCAATAGCGTACTTTTTCCAGATCTCCGTACACCAACTATAACTTTAATTAAATTTAAATCTTTACTTTCTATAAGTTTATTTAAATAATTTTCCCGTATTAACATAATGCTCAACACCTCGTATTAACTATATAATGATTTTATGCTTTTGTCAAGTTTTACGGCTGTAACCGTAAAACATTGAATTTTTTGATTTTTTACGGTTAAAAAAGAAAAAAGAACTTTTAAAAGTTCTAAAGCTAATTTCTATCATTTTGCTACTATCTACCTTGCTACTATTAACAAAAAAATAGTCACTCTACATTGATAGAGTGTCGAACCAAATTTTAGGGTAGACATTCAACTTGCTAAAACTGAATGTTCCCTTTTATTTTATGCAAATTCTCTTGCTAAATACATAATATCATAAAATTATCATTTAAGCAAGTTATCAACAAATTTTGGAGGGCCTAGTCGGATTTGAACCAACGAATCAGGGAGTTGCAGTCCCACGCCTTACCACTTGGCTATAGACCCAAATAAATACGTATATTCATTCTACAATACTCCATAATTTTTGTCAATTAATTATCTATAAAAATTATATGCAATAAGATTAAAATATGTTATTATTTAACTGGTGATATTATGCAGCAAATAATTTCTACGCTTTTATTATTAAGAAAAGATAATCAAATATTATTAGCTAAAAAGAAAAAGGGCTTTGGTATGGGATTGTTTAATGGTGTTGGTGGTAAAGTAGAACCCGGTGAAACAATCGATCAAGCTATGATTAGAGAATGCCAAGAAGAAATTCATGTAACTCCAACTAAATATGAAAAACTAGGTATCAATACCTTTGAAGAATATTATAAAGGTGAAAAAGCCCATTTAATATTTCATTTATATGTAGCTACGGAATGGGAAGGTAATCCCGAAGAAAGTGAAGAAATGAGTCCTCAATGGTTTAATATAAATAATATCCCTTATAATGAAATGTTTAAAGATGACACCCATTGGCTTCCTCTTGCTCTAAATAATCAAAAATTCCTTGGTTATTTTACTTTCAATGAAGATTGGGAATTAACAGATTATACTCTTAAAGAAGTCGATACTTTACCTAACGATTAAAAAATGAAACCCCACGGTTTCATTTTTATAATAACTTATCATCGAATCCTATCTTTTTCTTAGCAATATATATTGGTCTATCTTTCACTTCATTATATGTTTTTGCTAGGTATTCTCCGAGAATCCCTATTGTTATTAATTGGATACCTCCAATTAATAACAATAACCATATAATAATATATAATACATTAAAAGATAATACATCTACTAATAATAAAATAATCATTACTACTAAATAGACAAAAGAACTAAATAATAAGCCCATTCCAACATAATTAGCTAGTTTTAAAGGTTTATTACTAAAAGAATAAATTCCATTCATAGCATATTTAAAACTAGCTTTAAAATTAAATTTAGTTGTACCACTCTGTCTTTCCTCAGCTTCATATTCCATATATTTAACATTAAAACCTATCCAAGAAAAAATCCCCTTAGTAAACCTATTCTTCTCACCAAAATCTACAACTGTATCAATAACTACTCTTCTAAACATTCTAAAGTCAGAAGCTCCATTATTAAATTTAGTATCGCTCAATAAATCGATAATAAAGTAGAAAGCTCTTTTACAGCTACGCATTAATAAACTTTCTCTTTTTCTCTTACTTTGAACCATTGCTACTTCATCATATTCCGGATTATTTTCTAAAAAGTCTAACATATCTAATAGATAATGCGGATTTTGTTGTAAATCAGCATCGATAATACAAGCATAATCACCAATACAATTCTCAAGACCGGCATAAATAGCAGCATCTTTCATAAAGTTTCTCGAAAAAGATATACCCTTTACATGTTCCTTATCTTCTTTATAGATTTCTTCAATCTTTTCTAAAGTTTTATCCGTTGAGCCATCATCGATAAATATTAATTCATAATCGATATCTTTTAATACTTCAGTGAATCTTTTATGAATATTTACAATATTTCCTTCTTCATTTTTACAAGGAATAATAACACTTAACATAAACCTATCCCTTCCTTCTTTAGTATTATAGCATTTATAATGTCAAATGGACAAATAATTGTAAAAAAGGTAATTTAGGTATTGAAATTAATAAAATAGTTTGCTAATATTGAAACATAGAGGAGGATAAAAAAATGGAAAAGAAAAATGTAGTATTTTTAACAATTCTTGCAGTTGCAACTTTATTAACGGCGGTAGTTGGCGCCACCTTCGCCTACTTCTCCGCATCTAATAGTACTCAAGGTTCTAATGCCAGTCAAGCCAATATTAACACAGCAGAAGTCGGAGGTACAAAGTTCACTTTAGCCAATGATACAGATTGGAATCAAAACAAACTAAACTACCCAGGTGGCATGGCTATCTTAAAAGCAACTGCTTCAGCTAAATTAGATGAAGAAAATAGCACTACCAATAATACTTATAAATTTAACTATGATTTAAAATTATCTGGTTCAAGTGAAATCACGACATTAAAATGGCATTTATACGAATTAACAGAACAAAATGAAAGCACATTACAAGAAGTTTTAGGAACCAAATTTGGTCTTGGTGCTTGTAAATTAGTTAGTGACACTCAAACTAATGGAGAAACTCGTCTATACTATACAAAAGATGGTACTCCACAAGGCGAAGATTGTGACGTTACTAATTTAGGAATTGAAACCCAATTAGGTAGTTACGAAATAGCTAGCGGAACATTTAGTGCATCTAATTTATCAAAAGATGAATCTCATCCAGAAATAACTGACTTAAACAAAATTTCTAGAACCATTGAAGGTGTAAAAAAAGATACTGAAGTTAAAAAATACTATTACCTAGTAGTAGAATATCCAAATGATAAACAAAGCAACCAATCAGGAGATGAAGGAAAAGAAATCGACATCAAATTAGAATTGGTAAGCGATAGCGTCAAAGTAGAGCTAGCGCAATAAGAGGGAGAGGGGAGAAAGCTTCCTCTTTTTTATTTTAAAAAATTTTTTATAAGGAGCAAGATCTACGTAATTGAAAAGAAAGGCGATAATGTTTTATTGCCTTCTTTATTTTTTGTAAAAAATTAAAAACCCAAAAATTTTAAATATTATATCGATCATTAGAAAGAATAGGCAAGTATATAAATACTTGATTATTCTTTCGTAGAAAAACACTTGTCGAGAAGAGGCGCCACCTTTGCCTACTTCTCCGCATCCAATAGTACTCAAGGTTCTAATGCCAGTGAAACCAATGTCAACACAGTAGAAGTCGGAGGTACAACATTCACCTTAGCAAACAATGCTGGAAGCACGCAAAATAAATTAAACTATCCAGGTGGTATGGCTATAATGAAAGCCACAGCAACAGCTAAAATAAATTCTGACAATAATACGACTACAGGTAATACATACAAATTTAAGTATAATTTAAGTCTAACGGGTTCTAGTAAAGTAACAGGATTAAAATGGTACTTATATGAATTGGATGAAAAAACACAGACTACATTAGATCAAGCTTTAGGTGAAAAATTTGGTCTCGGTGCTTGTAAGTTAGTTAGTGATACAAAAACTAATGGAGAAACTCATCTTTACTATACGGCAAATGGGGCAGCTACTGCTGATGGCGGTCAAGATTGTACCATTTCTAATCTAGGCATTCAAACACAATTAGGAGAATATGAAATAGCTAGTGGAACATTTAGTGAAAGTGGTTTAACTAACACTAAAAACGAAGAACCTAAAGTGATTGAAAATTTAGCTAGTTTCGAACGAACTATAACAGGAGTAACAAAAACTGCAGAAGGTAAAAAATACTACTATATTGTAGTGGAATACCCAAATGATAAAAATGACCAAACGTCAGCTGACGAGGGACAAAACATCAATATCAAACTAGAACTAGTAGAAAATAGTGTAAGCGTAGAGCTAGCGCAATAAGAGGGAGAGGGGAGAAAGCTTTCTCTTAAATCGAAAATGCTTGATTTTCACCACAAATTATCGTAAAATGATAAAAAGAGGTGAAAATGTGATAATAACTAATAATATTTTTAAAAATAATTTATCAGAATATTCTAACAAAAATACAAAATTATCTAGAGAAGTAAAAGCTAAAAAATTATTTAAAATAATTAATGGATTATATGAAACAAACCCTAACACCCCAGCATATTTACTAGCTAGTAGTATATATGGTCCTTCTTATATTTCCTTTGAGTATGCTTTATCATATTATGGTTTAATACCCGAAAGAGTAAATAATATTACTTGTGCAACTTTCAATAAGAAAAAGAAAAAAATATACCATACTGATTTTGGAACTTTTACTTATCGTGATATCCCATCTTTAGCTTATCCTGAAGAAATACTCTTAAAAATAGAGGGAGATTATTCATATCAAATAGCAACCCCAGAAAAAGCCCTATGTGATAAATTGTATACTTTATCTCCATTAAATAATTATAATAATTTAGAAAATATGTTATTTAATGATTTAAGAATATCTGAAGATGAATTTATAAAACTAAATATAGATAAAATAGAAAAATTAAGTAAATTATATCATTCAACTAATATTAATTTACTTGCTAAATATATGAGGAGGAAAGTAAATGAATAATGTAATAGATCAAATGCTAAGTCATTATGAAATAAATAATACTAATGATGAGATAAATGCTTTAAAAGAGATAATCCAAGAATTAGTATTATCTGGTTTATCAAGGGGAGGTTTCTTTGATGAAGCCGCATTCTATGGGGGAACAGCATTAAGAATTTTCTATAAATTAGATAGATTTTCTGAAGATTTAGATTTTTCTTTATTAAAACCTAATAAAAATTTTGACTTAAGTAAATACTTTAGTTATATTGACCAAGAATTAAAAGCTTATGGCTTAAATTTAGAAATAAATACTAAACTAAAACATAATGAAACAAATATATCTTCAGCTTTCTTAAAAGGGGATACTCTAGAACATATTTTACTTTTCTTTCCCAATGAAAATAATCATCAATACAGTACTAATCTAAAAAATATAAAAGTAAAGTTTGAAATAGATATCAATCCTCCAAAAGGAGCAACATACGATACGCAATATAAATTACTTCCTAGTCCCCATCAAATAAAATTATATGATAAATCATCATTATTTGCTGGTAAAATACATGCTATTTTGTGCCGTAATTGGCAGAAAAGAACTAAAGGAAGAGATCTATATGATTATGTATTTTTCCTAGCAAATAATATAAATGTTAATTTAGAATTATTAAAAAATAAATTAATTGAATCAAAATATATTAATAAAAATGATGAATTTAATATAAATATATTAAAAAGCTTATTAATTAATAAATTTAAAGAAATTAATTATAATGAAGCTAAAGAAGATGTTATTCCTTTTATAAAAGATACTAAAAATTTAGAATTATGGAGCAGTGATTTCTTTATCAAAATAACTGAACAATTAATATAAATAACACAACTATTCTTGATCTCGTGCAAATATAACCTATAAACAAATTATAAAAGAGGCGCCACCTTCGCCTACTTCTCCGCATCTAATAGTACTCAAGGTTCTAATGCCAGTCAAGCCAATATTAACACAGC
>CANQMM010000018.1 GCA_947624955.1 uncultured Bacilli bacterium
TCTGACCCGTTATTATACTACCTATAATAAAAAAATACATAATAACCTGGGGTCATTATGTATTGTATAAAATTATTTTAAACTAAAAGAGTGTGGTATAATTAGTATGACGGGTGGTGATAGCATGTATATTCCTTTAGGCGTTAAAACTGATTATTCACTTTTGCAAAGCTTAATTAAAATTCCGGATTTAATCGCCTTTGCTGTCGACCACCATCTTCCGGCTTTAGGTATCGTCGATGATAATCTTTTCTCCGTAATGAATTTTTACCACGCTTGTAAAAGTAAACAAATTAAACCCCTTATTGGATTAGAGGTTAAATTAAATAATCAAAGTATCTATTTATATGCCAAAAACTATGCCGGTTATCAAACTCTTTTAAAAATCAACACCCTTATCCAAGAAAGAGCAATATCTCTTAGTGATTTAAAAATGCATAATTACCAAGTTCTTTGTATTTTACCCTTTACTAATCACGAATTATATGCTGATTTAAGTGATATTTATGCGGATATCTATCTTGGCTATCGGAATATTACTGAAAAAAACAATGCCTTAATTATTACCAATAAAATAGTTTATTTTAATGTTGCTTGTGCATTAAGCAAAGACGATACGGCTTACCTCGATTACTTAGCGATGATTAAAGAAGGGAAAAATAAAGATGAAGTAACATTAAATCAGTTTGCCGATCTTTATCTGCAATTTCCGGATAACCAAGAAGATGAAGAAACTACTAGTACCGTTGCCGAAGCCTTAAATGTTGAAATCCCTCTTAATAACCGGTATATCCCGCACTATGATGTTCCTAGTTCCGAAGATTTCCTCTATAGTCTAGCCAAAAAAGGTTTAACTAAACGGCTCAATAATCAGATACCCCCTAAATATGTAACTCGTCTTAAACACGAACTCGATATCATTAAACAAATGGGTTTTGTCGATTACTTTCTAATCGTCTATGACTATGTCAAATATGCCAAAACTCACGATATCTTAGCTTGGCCAAGAGGGAGTGCCGCCGGTAGTTTAGTCAGTTATGCTCTAGGTATTTCTGAGGTTGACCCTATCAAGTACGATTTGTTATTTGAACGATTTTTAAATCCCGACCGGGTAACCTTGCCAGATATCGATGTCGACTTTGACCATACAAGAAGAGAAGAAGTAATTAACTATGTTAAAGATAAATATGGTCACGATAAAGTTGCCACGATTATGGCTTTTGGTACTTTAGCATCCAAACAAGCCATTCGGGATGTTGCTAAGTGTCTCAATGTTGACCCTGACCTTACTGACCGTCTTGCTAAAATGATCGATGCCAATCTATCTCTCAAAGATAATGCTCGTGCTCCGCAAATAAAAGCCCTAGTTAAAGAAAATCCCCAACTATTAGATACCTATAAAATTGCCATGAAATTGGAAGGTTTAAAAAGACACATTACGACACACGCTGCCGGTGTGGTCATCAGTAGTTTACCTTTAGACGAATTAATTCCTATCTGTCTTAATAATGGCGAAACCCTAACCGGTCTTACCATGGAATACTTAGAATCTATGGGTTTATTGAAAATGGACTTTTTAGCATTACGTAATTTAAGTATTATTAAAAATATCTTAAACCTCATCAAACAGTATGCCCATATCGATTTAAAACTCAATACTATTCCTCTTGATGACCAAGCAACCATCGGCTTATTTCGTAGTGTTGATACTGAAGGAATCTTTCAATTTGAAAGTGCCGGGATGAAATCCTTCTTAAGAAAATTACAAGTTAGTAGTTTTTCTGATTTAATCGCGGCGGTCGCTTTATTTCGTCCGGGTCCTATGCAAAATATCGATAGCTTTATTGCCCGTAAACACGGTAGAGAAAAAATCGATTACCTTCATCCCAACCTTAAACCAATCTTACAAGATACTTATGGTATTATGATTTATCAAGAGCAGATAATGCAAGTATTAGTAACGATGGGTAATTATACCTTTGCCGAAGCTGATAATATTCGGCGGGCGATGAGCAAGAAAAAACACGAAGTTATGGAAAAAGAACGCTATATCTTTATCCAAAAATCCGTCGAAAATGGTTATTCTGAGGAATTAGCCAAGAAAGTTTACGACTTAATCATCAAGTTTGCCGACTATGGCTTTAATAAAGCCCATTCCGTTTCCTATGCTTTACTTGGTTACCAAATGGCTTACTTAAAATCCCGCTATCCGGTTTTCTTCATTGCTAACTTACTAAATATGAGTATCAGCAGTGAAATTAAAACTAAAGAATATATTGACGAAGCCCGTTCTAAAGATATTAAAATCGCTAGAGCCGATATCAATATTAGTGATATCGAATACGTTATCCAAGATAACACCCTTACTGTTCCTTTATCTATCGTTAAAGGTATTGGTTTTACCATCAGTAAGCAAATTGTTCAAGAAAGAAATGAACACGGCTTATATAAAGATTATTTAGACGTTATTGTGAGATTAAATCATTTAGGGCTCACCCGTAAAGTTAGTGAATCGCTAATCCAAATGGGGGCTTTAGATTCCTTCGGTCTAAATCGCAAGACGATGTTAATGAACCTCGATAATGCTCTTAACTATGCTTCTTTATGTCAAGACCTCGATGAATCACTCGTCTTAAAACCGATTATTACCGAATATGAAGAAGATGACCCGCAAACTATTATGCAAAATGAACAACGTCTCTATGGTTTCTATGTTTCTAATCATCCCGCGAGTAAGTATTGCACTCCGGATATCGTCAAAATTAAAGATGCTCCCAAATTTTTTGATAAACATATCAAATTAGTCTGCTTAATATCCAATATCCATCGCTTTAAAACCAAAACTAATACCGAGATGGCAATGTTTAATGCCTCCGACGAAACCGGAACTATCGGTTTTGTCATCTTTGCTAATAAAAATAGTTTACTTAAAAACCTAAAAAGTGATAAATTATATTTAATCAATGGTCAAGTGACTAGAAGAAATTATAATTACGAAATCGTCGTTAAAAACATTACGGAAGTGTGAGGTGAACATAATGAACGATGAATTACAAAGATTTTTAAATAGTATCGACTGTCCTGCTGACGGTTTAGAAAATGCCGAAGTTGTAAGAGTTGTCCTAAATAAAAAAGAAAAAAGTTTCCATATCTTTATTAACTTAGCAACTCCTATCGATGCCAACATCCTCTTAAATGTTTTAAAATGCGCTAATAAAGGAATTAATAAATCTGCCAAATGCCAAGTAACATTTACTTATACCACCATGACTAATGAAGATATTATTAATACTTTTAAAACACTCATCAATAATCTAATTGCTCGTAAACCATCCCTAACCGGATTAAGCGAATCGAAAATAGAATTAGACGATGGCATTATAGTTGTTGAAGTGGCTTCCTTAGTTGAAGAAGAAGAATTTAATAAAGAATCTAAATCTCTAATTAATACGATGCAACAGTTAGGATTTACAGACTTAAATGTTACCACTTTCTTAAATAAAGAGAAAGAAAGCCAAATGCAAGAAGAGTTAAAAAAAGAACATACAGAAGAAGTAGTCGAAGAGGTAAGTCCTGTATTTATTGGGAAACATATCGATGGTGAACCTACCTTAATTAGTTCCATTATGGGAGAAGTTAAAAACATTATTATTGAAGCTTATGTCTTTGGTATTGAAAGTTTAGAAAAAGAAAATATCAATATCATCACCCTGAAGATTAGTGATAAATCTAATAGTATTCTTGCTAAAATCTTTAAAAGAGATAAAGATGACTACCGAGCTGTTTTAAAAAATCTTAGTGAAGGCAATTGGTACCGTATTCACGGGAATATCGAATATGATAACTTTGCTAAAGATTTAGTTTTAGCTGTCCGGAATATGGAAAGTATCAGTAGTAAAGACCAAGTAGTTAAAGATACGGCGGAAGTAAAAAGAGTCGAACTCCACGCTCATACTTTTATGAGTGCGATGGATGGCGTTATTCCGATGAAATCCCTCTATAAATTCGCCAAGAAAATGGGTCATAAAGCTGTTGCGGTAACTGACCATAACTGTCTTCAAGCTTATCCGGATATTTACAATACCGTCTTTTGGGATAACAAAGATAAACCCGATGAAGAAAAGTTTAAAGTTCTCTATGGCGTAGAGTTAAATGTTGTCAATGATGATGTTGACGTCATTCATAATCCTCAAAGCTATAGTCTTTTAAAAGAAACTTATGTTGTTTTCGATACTGAGACCACCGGCTTTTATGCAGGTAGTGACCAAATGATTGAAATAGGGGCCGTTAAAATTAAAGAAGGACAAATCATCGACCGCTTTGACGAATTTATCGACCCTCACCGCCCATTACCAAAAAAGATTATCGATTTGACGAATATCACGGATGAAATGTTAAAAGGTGCTGATACCGAAGATCATGTTACTCAAAGATTTTTAGAGTGGGCCGGGGATGCCCCAATGGTTGCGCATAATGCTAAATTCGATATTAGCTTTATTGAAGCCGCTTGTAAAAAATATAATCTAAAAGAATTTACCAATACCGTCCTCGATACGATGAGTCTAGCCAGAATCTTGAGTCCCGAATGGCCTAACCATAAATTGAGTACCTTAGTTAAAAAGTATAATGTTCCTTGGGATGAGGATGCTCACCACCGTGCCGATTATGATGCCGAAGGTACTGCCCATTGCTTTTATGCGATGAGTAAAATTCTCGACCAACGCAACATCGAAACGACGATGGATATCTATAATACTATCGATTACGATGATCTTGTTAAATTCTCTTATCCTTTCCATTTAACTATCTATGCTCAAAATCAAACCGGTTTAAGAAATTTATTTAAAATTGTCAGTTTAGCTAATACTAAATATTTATTCCATAATGACCAGCCGAAAATTCCTCGTAAAGAAATTGCTAAATTAAGAGAAGGGTTAATCATCGGTAGTGGTTGTATCAATGGCGAAATCTTTGAAGCAGCCAAAGTTAAAGATGATGAAGAATTATCGACGATGATGCGTTTCTACGATTTCATTGAAGTCCAACCGATAAGTGCCATGAGTCATTTACTTTCAATGGATTCGAGTGGTTTTAAAAGTGAGTTAGAACTGCAAGAACATTTGAAAAAAATTATTCGGGTAGCTAAAGATGCCGGTATTCTCGTTTGTGCTACTGGTGACGTGCATAACCTAACCAAAGAAGATAAAATTTATCGCGAAATCATCATTAATCAGAAGACTAATGGTAAATTGCATCCTTTAAATCGTAAGGGTCTAGAAGTACCAAATATGTACTTTATGACGACGCAAGAGATGCTAGATGCTTTTAACTTCTTAGATCCGGAAGTAGCTTATGAAATAGTTGTAACTAACACTAATAAAATTGCAGATATGATCGACCACTTACAAATAATCAAAGATAAATTATATACGCCAGTTATGGAAAACTCCGATGAAGAAACTAAAGATATGGTTTATAAAAAAGCCCACGAAATGTATGGTGAAGTTTTACCCCCAATCGTTGAAGACCGCATTGAAAAAGAGCTTCACGGTATTATTAGTAATGGTTATTCCGTATTGTATTTGATTGCGCAACGTCTAGTTAAAAAGAGTAATGATGACGGTTATTTCGTTGGTTCAAGAGGTAGTGTAGGGTCATCATTTGTGGCCACGATGATGGGTATCACGGAAGTTAATGGCTTACCAGCTCACTATCTTTGTCCGCAATGTAAAAAGAGTATTTGGGAAGATGAAAATGGTCTTAGTTTTTCCCATACATATGCTAGTGGTTATGATTTACCGGATAAAGAATGCCCCGATTGTCACGTCAAAATGCGCAAAGAAGGTCAAGATATTCCTTTCGCCACTTTCTTGGGATTCAATGCTGAAAAAGTACCGGATATCGATTTAAACTTCTCCGGAGAAAATCAAAGTGCGGCCCACGATTATACTAAAGTATTATTCGGGGAAGAAAATGTCTATCGCGCGGGAACTATTGGTACTGTCGCTGATAAGACCGCCTTTGGTTATGTCAAAGCTTACTGCGAAGACAAAGGCATTGCCATGCGCAATATCGAAGTAGAAAGATTGAGCGTTGGTTGTACCGGCGTAAAAAGAACCACCGGCCAACACCCCGGCGGAATTATCGTTATTCCCAGTTATATGGATGTTTATGATTTTACCGCTTTCCAATATCCGGCTGATGAACCTGATAGCAGTTGGTATACCACGCACTTTGCCTTTTCGGCTATCCACGATAATGTCTTAAAACTAGATATTCTTGGTCACGATGATCCGACTATGTTAAAATACTTAGGCGATCTAACGGGAATAGATATTATGACTATTCCTTTCGATGATGAAGGCGTTTTAAGTTTGTTTACCTCTCCTAAAGCTCTAGGCGTAACAAGTGAACAAATCAACTGCCCAACAGGTACTTTTGGTATCCCTGAGTTTGGAACTTCATTTACCATTAAAATGTTGGAAGAAACTAAACCGACTCGTTTTGCGGAATTAGTAAAAATCGCCGGGTTATCCCACGGAACTGATGTTTGGACCGGCAATGCTCGCGATTTGATTTTAAATAAAGTTGTTGAATTCAAAGATGTTATCGGTTGTCGTGATGATATCTTAATTAACTTGATTAATTATGGGATGGATGCCTCCTTATCCTTCAAAATCAGTGAATTTGTCCGAAAAGGTAAGGCGAGTAAAGAACCAGATAAATGGATGGAATACGTGGAAAAAATGGAAGAAGCGGAAATTCCTGATTGGTTTATTAAATCTTGTGGAAAGATTAAATATATGTTCCCGAAAGCCCACGCTACTGCTTATGTTATGATGGGATTCCGCGTTGCTTGGTTCAAAGTCTATTATCCAATTTACTACTATGCTTGTTATTTCACGATAAGATGTAGCGATTTTGATGTTGAATCGATGATTAAAGGTTATGATGCCGTTAAAGCTAAGCTAGCGGAAATTGCTTCTAAAGGTTATGATGCCACTAATAAAGAAAAGAATGTCGCCGATGTCTTAAATGTTGCTTTAGAAATGCTTGCTCGTGGTTTTACTTTCAAAAACATCAACATCAAAGAAAGCCAAGCTTCTTGGTTTAAAGTTACGGAAGATGAAAAAAGCTTAATCTTACCATTTAAAACTTTAGATGGTTTAGGTGAAGCAGTTGGTAATAAAATTGTTGAAGAAAGAAATAATCAAGAATTTGTAAGTATCGAAGATTTCCAACTTCGTGGCAAAGTCAGTCAAACGACAGTAGAAAAATTAAGAAGTTTAGGATGTTTTGAAGGCATGCCAGAAACTAGTCAATTAAGCTTGTTTTAATCAAGCTTTTTTAAGTTTTAAAAAAAGAAAGCTTTTCTTTCTACTTTCTTTATTTATTATATTCTAAACACTTTTCTTCAAGTAATTTAAAATTGCAACATCTTAATATAACTTTTTTATCTAATTTATTGTTTAAATATTTTGTATATAAATTTTTAGATCTGTTATATAAAAGATTAGAGTGACGATTTAACCAATAGATTTGTTGTTTTAAAAGTTTTATATATTTTTCTTCAGATGATGAAAAACATTTTTTATCTAAGTCTATTTCAACAGTATTCTTTTTTGTTACTGGTAACATATTGTTAAAATTTATTGCCCCTAATTTTCCCCCGTCTATTTTTAAAAAGTCAATTTTTGATTTCAATTTTAAGTGCTTGGGCTTAGGACTAGTTAGGGGAGCAAAGTATTCCAAATCATTTACTTTAAACAAAACGCCAATAAATGGTCTTAACTCTTTACTTTTATAATTATACGGAACTTTAGAATCAAATTTTCTTAAAAAGTCACAATATTTTGAATCAATTCTAACTAAAGTTAACACCAAATCACCCTCCGAATATCCAAAAGAAGAACTAGAGTGTGCTCTCTAGTTTCTTTTTTAAGTTCCTCTTATATGGTGGGAATCACCGCTTTTTTAAGTTCCTCTTATATGGTGGGAATCACCGCTTTTTTAAGTTCCTATTTAATAAATAAATTATATAGTCGGAATCACTAGCTTTTTTACGTGAGTTAACTATTAACTCAATTTATATTATATGAAGTTTCCTTCATTTAATACACTTAAAGTATATCATATTTAAAAAATGATGTCAAATAACGGTATTATATAATTCTCCCGTCTATTCTTTTAGCATTAATTTTCTTCTTTTCATCATAAGTTAATAAATCTGATGCCGATATTTTCATATTGAGTAATTGACTAATTGATTTAGATAGACGTTCAATCATTTCGATTGAAGGATTTCGCTTACATTTTTCTAGCTGATTTTCATAGATAAGACTAGTATTTAAAGCTTCAGCAAATTTTTCTTGTGATAGATTAGAAAGATAACGATAATACTTCAAATTTATCGCTAAAGTTTTTCTAATATCCATTTAAGCATTCCTCCAATCCATTCATAATTTTAATTACTATTTATTATATAGAATGGACGGCTCAAACTCTTTTATACAACTGTTATAAAAATCATCAGTAAAACGTCCAGCAATTTATTGACTAGCTAATGTGATTTATGGTACTATTTTCATAGACATGCTAAATGAAGAATATCAAAAATAAGACATGTCAAACATAAAAATTATATAGAAAAGAAAGGAGAAGAATTTATGCAAAAGAAGGGCATGATTATTGGAATCATCGCTGCAGTAGCGATAGTTGCGTTAATTGGTGGTATCCTCCTTTTTAAAGGTTGTGAAGCTAAAGAATATAAGGTAACTTTTAACCAAAATAATGGTCAAGATTCCATAATTGTAAATGTTAAAGAAGGAGAAACTGTCGAAAGGCCCAAGGACCCGGTTAGAGAAGGTTATACATTTTTAGGTTGGTATCTAAACAATCAAAAATTTGATTTCAGTACCAAAATTACTGAAGACCTAACCTTAGAAGCTAAATACGAGCAGAAAATAATTGAACCTGAACCATCTACAGGAACTCTTAGTGTTCAAGATTTATCACTAATGCTAAATCAAACCGGGGAATTAGTAATAACTTCTTTACCAAGTGGTTATACTAAAGCCGATTTAATTTTTAGAAGTAGTGATGAGACGATGGCAACCGTTGATGATCAAGGAAAAGTAACTGCTTTAAAAGCCGGAAGCTTAACTATAATTATTGAAACTAAAGATGGTAAGTATTCTGTAACTTGTCAAGTTAGGATAACTAAAGAAGCCGTTGCTGTAAAAGGCGTTAAAATTAGTGGTAATACTTCAATGACTGTTGGAACTACCCAAACCCTAAAATTAACTTTTACCCCAGAAGATGCTACTAATCGTAGTGTTACTTGGGAAAGTAATAATACTGGAGTTGCAAAAGTTGATAAAAATGGTAAAGTAACCGCTCTTAAAGAAGGTACAGTAGTTATTACTGTAACTACTAAAGATGGCAATTTTAAGGATTCTATAACTATTACGGTAAAAGCAGCACCTAAAGTAGCAGTAACTAGTGTATCTATTGCTGGTGGTAATAGGACAATGACCGTTGGCGATACAGCTAAGTTAACAGCAAATGTAGCACCTACTAATGCTAGTGATAAAAATGTTACTTGGAGCAGTAGTAACTCAGAAGTTGTTTCTGTTGACCAATCTGGTAATATTAAGGCCTTAAAAGAAGGCAAAGCAACAATTACGGTAACCACCAAAGATGGTAATAAAACTGCTTCCATTGAAATAACAGTTAATCCTAAACCAATTAATTATACCGTTACATTCACACCAATAATTCAAGAAGTAACGGGTTCAATTTTGCAATACGAAATAAATGTTACTAAAGATGGTGTAGCTATGGACTACAAAGCCATTAACTTTACTACAATAAGTGGTTCAAATAGAACCATTACAAAAGGTAATAAAGCTGATGCTCCTGATATTTCAAATGGAACTAATAAAGTAACGAATGCCACTATTATTTTAAGTGATGGAACCAAAATTACTACTAATGTTACCGTAGTCGTTAAATAAAGAAAGAAGATAATGAAATGAAAAAATATACAAAATTATTTATATTTACAATTCTAGCTTGCTTCCTTACCATAATTTCAACTAATGCTAAACAAGTAAATCTAGATGAATTAGGTAAAGAAATCGATAAAGTAGTTCCTGATGCTTCTTCAGCGTATATCATAGGTGATTATGTATTTACATCTCAACATACTTTAACTACTCAAGATCTAATGCTAGCAGCTAGAAGTATTAATTTAACTGCTGAAGATGGATTAATAAATACCACTCCATCATATGGCAAAATGACTATTCAAAGAATAGTAAGAGAATATGATGATAATGCTGATCCGATAGGTTGGCAAGTAGAATCTAATGCCTTGGGATCAACAAAATTAGATATAGATAAACAAGATAAAAAAATTAATATTAAATATATTGATTATCATTTAGTAAAAGAAGATTCAACTTTAAAAGTAGATTTAAATAGCAATACTTTTGAACAAGAAAATTATAAGAAAGCATTAAGTGAAAATTTAAAAATTAGTGATTTAACTAAATTAAGTGAAAACTTAACTATTAATGACAAAAATGAAATAAGCGGATTATTACTAAAATATGATATAGATGATAGTGTTTTTCCTAAAGAAGAACAAACCGGTTATTATTTTCCTTTTGTTTTAGAAGTACCCAATGCCAATTCAAAGACTCAAATTACTATTACTGGCAAAAAAACTAAAACAATTACTTTTGATAAATTTGATGTAACAGAAAAAGGAAAAGAAGGCATTGTTATCTTATGGTCCGTTGACCCAAATAATGCTAACAAAACAATTACTATTACTATTGATCTAGATGGTGAAGGGGAAGTTTATGATGAAACAACTTACACCATTGACTATAGTAAGTTGAAATTTCAAGAAGATTCGCAAACAACAATTGAAGATAAACTTAATGAAACTGCTAAAAACACATTTAACGAATGGGGCTATAGCAGTGATAAAAATGCTGATATAAAATTTACTACTGAAGATAATGAGACAAAAATAAGTGGTAAGTTAGTTGAACAAGTGTTAAAACCTGAAATATTTGGTGCTGATAAAACTACCGGTTATTACTTTACATTTACTTTTGTAAAACCAGAAGAAGTAACCATAAATGATAAAATGGTTGTTTACCGTTTGAAAAATAAACCAACAAATGGGAATTTAACACAACAAGAGAATATTCAAAAAACGTTTGCGAAAAACGATTTTGAGGACGACGGTAGCTTAACAATTCTTTATCGTTTCCCAGAAAATCAACAAAAATGTGAAAGCAATGGTGACAACTGCAAGTTATACTATGTGGTTGATTATGATGGCGATGGTAAAGAATATTTACCAACACTTTATGTAATAGATTATAGTGAATTAACATTTGAAAAAGCTTCTTTATTTGAAGTTACCGCTTTGGAAAGCGATGATGGTGATTTTGGCTATGGTTGGAGTCAAAAAGACGGATATTATACGCAAGTAGAAAAAGATCCAGAGAACGCTAATACATATAAAGTTAGCGGTGTATTACCTATATTCGAAGATGAAGAATGGGGTGAAAGTGAAAATCCTTTCGATTCTACTAACTTATTATATTACCTTGGATTACACCTAACTTTAACTAATCCTCCTAAGAATATGAGTGAGGATACAACAATTAATGAAGATACCATTGATATTAAATTTTTCCACGATACAGATGACGAAACATCAATGACAATAAAGTTATTTGACCAAGATTTTTATAATAATAAAGATTTATACATTTTAAAAGCTCTAAAAGCGGCTAATCTTGATGGCTCACCTGTAGATCCTGAAGACAAATATTTTACAATAACAATAGACTTAGATGGTGAAGAAAGCGATGAATATGCACCATATACAGTAACTATTGATTATAGTGAATTGAAATTTCAAGATAATTCTTTAGAATCCGAGTTTGACCTTATGAGTTCAGAGGAGTTATCTGAAGGTGCTCCAGAGAAAAAAGAATTAGATAGCTACGGATTTAAATTTGAAACAGTTAGCGACGTTAAAATTAAAGAAAATAATGATCAACCAGACAGAGAACCATATAAAGAAGGAATCGAAGGAACAATAAAAGAACAAACATTAAATCAAGAATCTGGTTTTACTAATTTAGAAGGATACTTTGTACCAATTAAAATATCTGTTCCAAAAGACGAACCGTGGTTTGCTGATTATACTAATTCTTGGGAATTAATTCTAAATACTGAAAGTGGAAATACTAAAACCTACAAACCAACTACGGAAGAATATAATCAAGGATGGGTAATGGTCTTATTCAAAATTACAGAAGAAGGTAAAAATGGAGTAAAATCAATAAAATACTCAATTGATTATGATGGCGCATCAAATACAGAAACTCATACTGGAGATGCTTTCTTACCATATGAATATGAAATTAAATATGATAGTTTAACTTTTGAAAGTGAAGACAAACTTACATATACATATAAAGATAATGATGGTAACGATATAACTGAAGAAATCATTATTTATGAAGGGGAAAAAGTTGTACCAAAGGATTTATCAGATAAAAACACAAGTTATCGTACTTTTGATAAATGGACAAATGAAGACGGCGAAGATGTAACAAACGGTTTTGTCCCAGAAAAAGGTAAAGATGTAACTTTAACTGCTCATTGGACTTTAGATGCAGACGCTTTCTTAAACGACGTTATTGCTGATTTAGCAGACCCTGATTCTGAAATTTCTGAAGATTACTCAAATAGATTTACTATTACTAAAGATGGTAATACAATTACAATTGATGTAAAAGATGCAACAATGTTATTGAGTGAAATGGATGAAACAACTATTCCAGGAACTATTGCTTATATCTTAGATAAAGGTGAAATCACGGATATAACACTTAGCATTGGAAATAAAAAAGTAACATTTACTAAAGATGGTGCAAACAATGTAGTAGAACCAATAAGCCTTTTGTCTAGTAATTCAAAAGATTTAAATACTTTAAAAGATAAAATTCAAGCTGGAGCAGCAGCATTATTTACTGACGTCTTTGGTAATGTAGATGCTCTTACTTTAAATAAGATGGCTGTTGATAATAGCAGTTATACTCTTTCCATTGGAAACACTGATAATACTGTTAATTTGAAAGACATTGATAATAAAACTTATACAGTTAAATTTACAACTAAAGCAACAGCAGTCAAATCTGAAGAAGAATTAAAAACAGCTTTAGAAAATGAAAATATTGAAACTATTACAATTGCAAATGATTTTGACGTTAAAACTACACAAACAATAAATAGAAAAGTTACAATTTCTAGTGCGGCAGATAGTACATACACTATTACGGCAAAAGATGAAGCAATTAATGGGGGAATATTTAATGTATCTACCGTAGGAGTTAAAATTAATAATATTAAATTTACTGCTGCTAAGACAGCAATAACTGTTGGAACTGCTGGAAGCCTTACAATTAATAAAGTAGACTTAAGTAATAATACTGAAGCAGGTATTGAAGTAAAAGGCAATGGCTCACTAACGGCTACTGAACTTACAATGTCTACTGAGACTTACAATATTCCAGCAATCCGTGCTGAAAAAACTGGCAATGCTATTGTTAGATTAACTGATGAAGACGGACAACAAGCTCAAAGAATTACTAAGCAAGAAATAACTAAAGGGGATGGAAAAGCTGATACCCACAATACTTCTGATTCAAAGGCTGAAGATATGAGTTATCAATATTATAATTATTATAATACTTCTAAAAATTCTGAAATTTATGAAATAACATTTAGAAGTGCTGAGGGACGTAATGTTGGTTCATTTGTTAGATATGCTTATTATGGTATGACAATCCCAGAACCACCTTCTGAAGAAGGAACAATGTATCCATTCTTTAAAAGCTTTAATCGTGATGGAAATACTTATACTAATAAAGGATATTCATTAAATTCTAATAGCAGTGTATTTGCTAGTACTTCAGATGGTTGTAATATGTCAGATAGTGTTATTAAACCTGAAAATCTTAAAGCAGCTGGTAATGCTACATATTATGTTGCTTACTGTATCACCCCTAAAGCTGGTACAGCTGCTGTAAATGATGCCGAAGAATTTAAAGAAGCTTTAAAGAAAGCTGAAGAAGGTTTTATAGAGGCAATCTATATTAATAGTGGTAAAACAATAGACTTAAGTAGTGAAACTTTAAAAATTAATCATAAAGTATCAATTGTTGGAAAAGATAGAACTACTTCTGTATTAAAAGTAGGTGGAATAGAAATAACTGTTGATGATGTTGTATTTGAAAAACTAACAATTGAGGGAGCAGGAAGTAACTATACTTCAAATGGTGATGCCTTAATTTATGCTCATAATGATACTCTTCAACAATTACAATTAACACTATGGCAAGTAAATATTAAAAACTCCGGTAGTGAAGCTCAATATGCTGTTAGAATAACCGATTCAACCGAAGTTATTGGCGATATTAGATGGAGTACATTTGATGCTCCTAATATCAAAAATTATATTTTCTTAGAAGGACCTGTAGCAAATGGTACAGATTTCTATATCAATACATTTAAAGATCAAACTTCCCCAACTTCAGACAAAGGTAGTGATATAATTATTAAGTCTTTTGCAACTGGAGATGATGACTTTATTAGAGTTGTCGCAAATACATTTAGTACTAATCGTTATGCGATGAAAATATTAAAAGAAGCTTCTGGCAAAACTGCAACTATCGAATCTCAAACGGTAAATGTTGCCGTTGAATACGACGATAGTCATAACCAATTTGGTAATATTCAATTTAAGGTTAAAAATCCAAGCTCTTCTAAAGCCGTATATTTAAAAGATGGTAAAGAGGAAGAACAACTAAGTAGCGGCACAGGAATTAAGTTTATAATGCAAGTCGAAATGGTAACTAAATAATAAATAAGGGTGCAAAATTATTTGCACCTTTATCTTAATAAAGTAGGTGAATTATGAAAAAAATATTATTAATATCTTCTTTGATAATTTCCATAATCATTGCAATGATTTTGCCTCTTTTCTCTGTTAAAGGAGTAGCAACTAATGCTGATGATTATGAAGCTCTAAAAATATATGTCTTTAAAAAAGAAGATGATAAAAAGAGTCAAGAATTAGAAGATTGGCTAAATGAATTTATCAAAGAAAAGATAAATTTGAATGTCGAATATTTAGATAAAGATAGTAATGAGGAACTTATTACTAAAGTAAAAAAAGAACTATCTATTAAACCAAATAAATACCCACTAGTTATAATTGGTTCCAATTATTTTATTGGCTTTAATGATGAGATAAAAGAACAAATAACCGAAGCTGTTAATAAATATCAAGAACACGATAGTTATTGTAATTTAGTTACAAAGATTCAAAACGAAGAAGACATTACCAACTGTCTTACTAACAATAAAGGCATTTATAATCAAGTAGAGTATAAGACAAATACTCCTTGGTTATTAATTGGGATAGTTGTTGGTATTGTCCTTGTAATCGGTGGAGTTATTATAGTAAGAAGAATAAAAAAATGAGATGACTTTTTAAAGCCATCTTTTTAACTGCCTTTATTAACTTTTTTTATAAATTCATCACACTTGATTTCTAATTTTGAAAAATCACAAGTTCTAGCCAATATATTAGGGTTCAAATAATTATTTATATATTGTTTATAAAATACATCAACTTTATGAAGCAAAGATTTCTTTTGATTATTGAGAAAAGTTAATTGATTTTGTAATAGTACTTTATATTTTTTATCTTTAACCTTTGGTAGCAATTCTGTCAAACAAAATAAAGGAACTGGAAGCATGTTATTAATGTTAACAACCCCTAAAGTACCATCTTCAATTTTAAAAATATCCAATGCAGAAGATTTAATCTTTAAATGCTTGGGCTTAGGGCTAGATAAAGGTGCGAAATAATAATGATTATTATATTCATATACCACGCCTACATATGGTCTTTTTGAATTTTTATTATTCGGTACTTTTGAATCAAATTGTTGTAAATATTTAATATAATTATTGTCTATAATATATAATTTTAAATTTTTCATCTTGTTCTATTGCCCCCATTCAGACTACATTATACTATATTTTAACCATAAAATAAAGAATAGAGGAAATCCTCTATTCTACTTTTTTCATTCCCTACTAGAGCAAGGGTATTCTACTTTTTTCATTCCCTACTAGAGCAAGGGTATTCTACTTTTTGCCTATATTAAATGAATCATTTCTTCACTTAATACACCAGAATTGTACCATTAATTGAAGAAAAAGTCAAATAACAAACTTTCTTCTAATTATATTATATGAAGTTTGTTAAATTTAATGTTGGCAATTAAAGACAAATTATTATTGGTTTTGTGGTCAGTTTATGAGATAATAAAATTGGTGATGGATTATGAAAAAAGTAATTTTAGTAGATGGTAATAACTTGATGTTTCGTAGTTATTATGCCACTGCTTATAATGGAAATACGATGAAAAATAGTAAAGGATTTCCAACTAATGCTTTATATGGCTTTGTTAGAATGATGAATACTATTATTAGTGAAGAAAATCCATCTTATATTGCTGTTGCTTTTGATATCGGTACTAACTTTAGACATGAAAAGTATGATGCTTATAAAGCCGGGCGTATTGCTATGCCGGATGAATTAAAAATGCAAATGCCTATAGCTCGGCAAATCCTTACCGCTATGGGTATTAAATATTTAGAATTAGAGCCATACGAAGCCGATGATATTATTGGCACACTTGCTAAATGGGCTGATCAAGATCCGGAATATGATGCCACAATTATTTCTTCCGATAAAGATTTACTGCAACTAATCAGTGATGTTGTCGAAGTAAAATTATTAAAACAAAAAGGGCACATTAGATATAATAAAGCAAGTTTTAAAGAAGAGTGGGGTATAGAACCAATTAGAATTATCGACTTAAAAGGCCTAGCCGGCGATTCTTCTGATAACATTCCCGGGGTAAAAGGTATTGGCGATAAAACCGCTTTAACTTTATTACAAAAATATGATTCTGTCGAAGGTATCTATGACCATATTGAAGAAATTAAAGGTAAACTCCAAGAAAAGTTACTTGCTGATCGTCATAATGCTTTTATGAGCAAAGAAATTGCTACAATCTTCCGTGATGTTCCTTTAAATATTACTTTTGAAGATATCCAATATCAACCGAATAATAATCGGGAACTCTATGATATTTACAGGGATTTAGAATTTTATTCCCTTATAAAAGATACTGTGGAAACTACGCCATCGACAACAATTGATTACATAACGATTAATAGTGCTTCCGAAATTGCTTCATCTTCCGAATATGCTTTTTATATCGAAGCTAGTGAAGAAAACTATCATCGGGCACATATCCTCGGGATGAGTATCTCAACAAAAGACGCCAATTACTATGTGGCTCCTAATTTGATTATTCCCGTCTTGAATGAAATTAAAGACAAAACTCTATATACCTATGATTTTAAAAAGAATTACGTTCTCTTGCAAAAACTCAACTATCCTTTACCTCTAGCTAATTTCGATTTAATGATTGCTTTATATTTACTCAATTACAATGCCAAAGAAGATATTGCTTATGCAATGAATAGCAATGGGTATAATATTGAATTTTATGAAAATTTAATTAAAAATACGGATATTTCATCGACTCTCTGTCTAAAAAGTCGCTTCATCTTTGATACGCGAGATAAGTACATCATCGAATTAAAACAAGAAGAGATGTTTGACTTATTTATGAATATTGAAATGCCTTTAACTAAAGTCTTAGGTAAAATGGAATATGAAGGTATTCGTGTCGACAAAAATATTCTAATTGCCATGAGCGATGATATGCATCAAAAGATTAGCGTTTTAGAACAAGAAATCTATGAACTTGCCGGTGAAGAATTCAATATTAGCTCGCCTAAACAATTAGGAGTTATCCTCTTTGATAAACTAGCTTTACCATTTGGTAAACTAGGCCATAACGGTCAATATAAAACTGATGCGAAAATCTTAAATAAATTAGTTGGTAAACATCCGATTATCGAGAAGATTTTAACTTATCGAAATTACACTAAATTATGTAGTACTTACTTAGATGGTTTACAAGATTTTATTATGGCAGATGGTAAAATTCATACTATTTATAAACAGACTTTAACTAGAACTGGTAGATTATCGAGTGTCGAACCGAATATGCAAAATATTCCGACTAGAGATGAATTAGGTCGACAAATAAGGAAGGCTTTCATCCCGGTCTATGATGAATTCTTTAGTGCCGACTATTCGCAAATTGAACTACGTGTTCTTGCCCATATATCGCACGAAGACGCTTTGATAAATGCTTTCAAACAAGATGCCGATATTCATACTAAAGTAGCTGCGGATATCTATGGTATTAAAGAAAGTGAAGTAACCAAAGATCAAAGAAGGACAGCCAAAGCCGTTATTTTCGGAATTGTCTATGGTATCAGTGGTTTTGGGTTAGGAGAAAATCTCGAAGTTAGTTTTAATGAAGCCAAACAATTTATTGATAAATATTACGAACTCTATCCCGGTGTCAAAAAATATATGGATAATATCATTCAGGAAGCTCACGCTAGTGGGGTAGTTAGAACATTATATAAAAGAAAAAGAGTTATCGACGAACTAAATAATAAAAATTATATGATTAGGCAGATGGGTGAAAGAATAGCTTTAAATACACCTATCCAAGGTTCGGCTGCTGATATCATTAAAATGGCGATGATTAAAGTAGATCAAGAATTTGAAAAGAATCATCTTAAAAGTAAAATGCTACTTCAAGTTCACGATGAATTAGTTTTCGATGTTCAAGAAGCAGAAAAAGAATTAGTTAGTAAAATCGTGACCGATTGTATGGAAAATATTGTCGATTTAGCTGTTCCGCTTAAAGTAAGCCACGATTTTGGAAAGGATTGGTACGATGCCAAATAATTCATCTTATTTAATTCTCGTTAATCCAAATAATCCTTTAACAGAAGAGTTACCATTTAATATCGTAACTTATCATTCAGAGTGTCCTTTAAATCATCATCCTAATATCGAGCAAGAAACTTATAAGTATTGGTGTCAATACCGTGACTTTTTAAGAAGTAACGGAATATACGCTGATAGTTCAAGTGGCTATCGCTCCATTTCTGATCAAGCGCAAATATATGAAGAAATCGAAAAAGAAAAAGGTCCAGCTTATGCTAAACAATATGTCGCATTGCCTGGTACTTCAGAACACCATACTGGTTTAGCTATTGATATTGCTATTAAAGTAGGGGATACGTGGTACGAAGATTATGAAGAAAGCTTAGCTGGTGCTTATGCTTTTATCGCCCAAACTTGTGCTCGTTATGGCTTTATTATTCGTTTTCCTAAAGGCAAAGAAGATATTACGGGCTACAACTATGAACCGTGGCATATTCGCTATGTCGGAAGTAGAAGTATCGCTGAAGAAATTATGCAAAATAATGAAACCTTAGAAGAGTATTTAACACCCCAATTTACTTTCACAAAGGTTGCACCTAAATAGAAAGAAGAATGTAAAATGCCTGAAATTGCTGAAGTTGAAACCGTTCGCAACACTTTAAAACGCCAAATATTAAATAAAAAAATTAAAAATGTTAACGTTATATACGATAAGATTATCGAATCGGATAAAAAGAAATTTGTAAAAGACCTTATTGGTGAAGAATTTATCGATATTCAAAGAATTGGTAAATGGTTAATTTTCGAAACAAATCATTACTATCTTTTAAGTCATTTACGGATGGAAGGTAAATATTTTTTAAAAAATAGTCAAGATGAAATAGTTAAACATGAACATATTATTTTTACGTTTGATGATGATACTGATTTACGATATCATGACACGCGTAAATTTGGCCGAATGAACCTAATTGATAAATCCGAGTTATATGAAGTTGAAGCGATTAAAAAACAAGGTAAAGAACCTAATAGTAAAGATTTAACTAAAGAATATCTCTATGAAAAATTACATCGCGAGAAAAAACCTCTTAAAGTGCTATTACTCGATCAAACTATTATTAGTGGTTTAGGTAATATCTATGCGGATGAAGTTTTATTTGCATCCCGTTTAAATCCCTTAAAATTAGGGAGTGAAATAACTATTGATGATGCTGAAAATATTATCAAATCTGCTAACTCCATTATTAAAGAAGCTATTAAAATGGGCGGTACAACTATTAAGAGTTATACCTCCTCATTAGGAGTAACCGGTTTTTTCCAACAAAAATTACAAGTTCATAAAAGAGAAGGGCTACCTTGCTATATCTGTCAAACCCCAATTAAAAGAGTTAAAGTAGGTGGTCGCAGTACTTACTATTGTGAAAAATGCCAAAAATAATTATTAAACTAATCTAGTTTGTAATTTATAAAAAAAGTAGTATAATTAAATTATGGAAAGCGCATTAGCGCTTACCTGTTTGGTCTAGCGCTAGCACGAGCTTGCTAGTGCTTTGTTATTTCCAAAACCCCCTGAATATTCAAATTCTATTGCTGATTAAGCAAGTAAATGATTATTACTAGGAGTAATAGAATAATAATATAGTGAAATAAGATTTGACAATCTTTTTTCATCTACATCGCCTCCAATTCTAGCTCGATTAAATTGAAGGCAAGCACAATGCGTCTTTCCAAAGAGGTATCATACTCAGTAGCAAATAAAAGTCAAAAAGCCAATTTTCAAAATTGAGGCAAAAAAATAAGTCAATTTTGTTAAAACCCCCTAGATTTTTAACAAATTGCCATAAAAATAAGCTTCAATTTTCAAAATTGGTTATTTTTTTACAAA
>CANQMM010000019.1 GCA_947624955.1 uncultured Bacilli bacterium
ATTAAAAGTTAAAAAATCGCCATACAGACGATTATCTTGTTTTGAAATTTTTAATCACTATGTCTTGACAAAAATCAGTACTAATTTGCAATAGATTGACTATTTAGAAATATGTGATAAAATATCTCCTTGTAAATGAAGGGGATTTTTTATGGAAAGCTATTATGAAACAGCGGATAGAATAGAAGACTTTGGCTCGAGAAGACAAAGACAAATAATAAGTGTCATTATAGATGAAGTTTGTGATTATTATGATATTACTAAGCCCTCAACTATGGATAATGTAGAGTTTTTTCGATATGTACTTTTGGCAAAAAAATATGAACCAATTAGAGGAATGATTCACGAATTATTAAAAGGTTATAAAGTTAATGAAAAATGCTTATTGCGTAGTTTTCTTAATTTATCAAGTCAGTTTAATGTACCGGCTTCAGCTCGCGCGGAAATGACAGAATCTTTTATATCTTTACCAACTGTTTATAGTTATGATGAAAAAACTTTAAAATGTCTTTTTGGTACTTTTGAGATTGAGCGATTATATAAATATGCGAATATAGGTAAATTAAAGTTGAGTCAGGAAAAACCATTTAATAATCATTGTTTTGAAATTACTCAATTGTTCGCGGATAAATTGGGTAATGATAATATTGTAGTAAGTAAATTGCCAAATTTATTTGGCGGGGAATATCTCCACGCTTATTATGAACTTAAGGATGGGACATTAGATTTATCTTGGGGATTATTTTTCAAAGGTGATGCCTTTCAAACTTTAGCAGAACCAACGGAAATTATTAAATTTCCAGCCCGGGAGTTATCAGAAAGGTATATTGAATTAGTAGAAAATGATGATTCTTTGTCTCCGGATATGTATCCTGTTTTAGCTTTAGCTTTGGATAAAGTAAGGAAAGAAAAATAAACTATGGCAAGTTATAAAGAGACGTGGGATGTAATCGAAGCTAGTCGTGATCAGGAGATATTAAAAGTTATCGTCGATACAGTAGTTAAGACTTTTAACATAAAAGATGAACGAGTAACTGATGCTCGGGGCTTATTTCAGTTGATACTGTTAGGTGAAGATTATGATTCGCTAAGAGATGTTATGTTCTATCTTTTAAAACAATATGGAGTTTCGAAAAAATCTTTATTATATGAAGTATTGTGTGCAATTAATAATCTTTGCTTAAGTGATGAATGGTCGAAAGAGTTCATATCCGCATTTAAAAGGCATCCTTATGTGCAAAAATTAAGAATAAGTGGGAATATTATGGATGCTTCAACAGATTTGGGACATTTAAAAGTTGTTAATTTAAGTAGATGTCGAGAATTTGCAAAAATTGCTAGCGAAGATAATCAAATGTTATTAGTGGAAAATTGTCATAGTGTTTGTACGTCATATGCACCTTATTTTAGACAAGATTATATCGTTACTAGTTTAATGCCAAATTTATTTGGCGGGAAGCACTTACATTCCTACTTTGAATTAGTTGATGATGGAACCAAGAAACGAAAAGGTATTCTAGATATAAGTCACGGAATGTTTTTTGAAGGTACTTGTTTTCAAGAAGTGTTTAAGCCGGAAGAAGTTAGTAAATTTCCAGCAAAAGAACTAAACAAAAGATATCGAAAATTACGTAAAGAAGATAAAGAAGTTCCTAATGATTGTGCTAAAGTATTAGCACTAGCTTTAAGTAATATAAGAAAAAGAGACTAATGAATTATATTTTGACAGTCTCTTTTTTATTTTTACTTTCTTTTTCGGTACTGAGATTAGCTAAAGCATAGTTAATGCATTCATTTATTAAGCGATTGACAGATAAATTACTCTTTTTAGAAAGTTCTTCGACTTTTTGCAAAGTAGTGTATTTCAAACGGATAGTTTTTAAAACTGATTTTTCTTCGTATGCATCGGGGAGTTTAAATTTATTCATAACTTCACCTCACTATCAAAAGTATAAAATTTTGTATTACATAATGTAAGTTACACAAATTGTAATACAAATTAAAATTTTGTGTTATAATAATAAAGAGGTGGATAGCAGTGAACCAGGCAGTAAGCTCTAAAAAAACGATAATATTAACTATTTTAGCCATACTTTTATGTGTCTTGATAGGTATCGGATTTTCATATGCTGTATGGAACCAAACAGAGAAACAGACTAATCCTAATTTAGTAGAATCAGGATGTTTTGAAATTGAATTAACTGATGAAGAGAATGTTATCGATTTAAAAAACCAATTTCCCATAACAGATGATGATGGTAAGAAATTAACACCATATACTTTTACTGTTAAAAATAATTGTAGTGTTTATGCTAGTTATTCCGTCAATTTAGAGAAACTATTTGGTTCAGATTTAGATAATCAATATATTAAAGTAATGTTAAATAATAAACGTCCACAATTATATAGTTATTATAGTGTAGCTTCTAATGAAGAAACTAATTCTATAGAATCTAGAACGCTAACGACAGATGGGTTAGAAGCGAATAAATCCAAAACATATGAATTAAGAATATGGATAGATGAAAATGCAACAAATGAAATCGCTGGAGGCAAAACATTTAATTCTAAGATAGTAGTAAGTTCAGTAGCATCATATCAAAGTGGAGCAGAGTACATAGCGAGTTTATTAGAAAGTAACCAAGAAACAATGATTAATGATGACCCCGATGAAAATGTTAGATATATAGGAGCAACTCCCAATAATTATGTAACATTCAATGATGAACCTTGGCGGATAATTGGTGCCTTTGATATGTTTGAATGTGAGGATGATGCCACCGTTGAAACCTATACAACTAAATGTTCAACCAAAAAACTATTAAAGATAATTAGAAATGAATCAATAGGCGCATATTCGTGGGATTCTTCTGATCCAGATATTAATAATGGCTATGGCATTAATGAATGGAGTACGTCGGTATTATCAGTAGCATTAAATACTGCTTATTATAGTAGTACAAAAGGAGTATGTTATGGGGAGAGGAATAAAGTATTTAAAGAATGTGACTTTACTGAAGCAACGCATAATCCAACAAAAGGATTATCCGAAGCATCAAAAAATCAAATAGCAAAAGTAATGTGGAATACTGGAACAATTGACGGAACAACTGACACATACTTGAATACAAATACCGAAAAAATTTATGAGGCTGAGCGTAGTAAATATACCGGGAAAGTATGTACTACAGGAACAGACTGTAATGACTTAGTTGAAAGAACGTCCAAATGGGTAGGGAAAATAGGACTTATGTACACAAGCGACTATGCTTATGCAACTAGTGGGAGTAACTACGGGAAAACAAGAGATGAGTGTTTAACAAAAGAACTTTATATGTGGAGAAATAAAAATGAATATGAAATAGACTGTGCTCAAAATAGCTGGTTATTATATATTCATACGCAACAAGTAATAACTCCACTGCCTATGTCTTCTGATGCTTACTATGTACTAAACGTTAATTCCACTGGTTTTTATGGCTACTATTATGCTTCCTATCCGCTTGATGTCCGTCCAGTAGTTTATCTAAAATCGGATGTTAAAATAATTCACGATGATGAGCATGATGGTAGTAGTGAGCATCCTTATGGATTAAGTATGTAATTTATAAGAGAATGAAATTCAAATAATTCAGATTTTTAACAAGTATGTAGGAGAAGCCAATTAAAGAAAGATAGTGGTGATTAGGAATGAATAAGAAAGTAGTAATATTAGGAATACTAGCAGTGTGTTTATCAGTATCTATAGGTATTGGCTTTTCTTATGCTTTTTGGAACCAGACCGAGAAACAACAAGAAGCTAATGCTTACCAAACAGGATGTTTTGCCATAAGTCTTACTAATCAAGAAAATGATATTAATTTAAGTAATCAATTTCCGATTACGGATAGCGAAGGTAAACAACTAGTACCATTTACTTTTACCGTAGAAAATACTTGTGATTATTATGCAAGTTATGCCATTAATTTAGAAATACTAGAAGGTTCAGATATGGATGATGAATATATCAAAGTAATGCTAGATAATAATGAACCAGTTAGATTTGACAATGAAAAATTAACAGCTGCTACTATGGTAGAAACAAATTCTCTTAGATCAAAAACTTTAGCTACTAGTGGTGTAGATGCTCATAAGTCCAATAATCATAGTTTAAGAATATGGATGGATGAAGATGCATCGATGGATGCCGCTAATAAAAAACTTAACTCTAAAATAGTAATCAGTGCAGTAGCTACTGAAAAGCCCCTAACAGGTGCTGATTATATAGAAAGTTTATTAGCTGATAATTCTAATATGATTATTCAAGATGAGTCTGAAGATAAAAATATAAGATTTATTGGAGCAACTCCCAATAACTATGTAACATTTAATGGCGAAACTTGGCGGATAATTGGCGTTTTCAATAATATGTATGAGTGTCCAGAAGATAGTGAAAGTAGCAAAGTAGATATTGGAAATTATGAACAACAGTGCCAGCAAACAAAAATGTTAAAGATAATAAGAGATCAATCAATTGGAGAGTATTCGTGGGATTCAACTGAATCAACAATTAACGATGGCCGAGGTGTAAATGAATGGAGCACGTCAGCAATTCAAATAGCATTAAATACAGCTTATTATAATAGTCAAGTTGGAACTTGCTATGGGGGTTATAGAAAATCATCCAAAGCTTGTGATTTTTCGCAAACTAGTATGAAAGGATTAGATGAAACAGCAAGAAACCAAGTAGCAAGAGTAATGTGGAATACCGGAACAGTGGACGGCACAACACATACATATAGTAATACCAATACAAAAGATATGTACACAGCAGAGCGGAGCGATAATAACGGAAAGTCATTATGTACAAGTGGAACATATTGTACTGATACAACCCAACGAACAACCAAATGGATAGGGAAAGTAGGACTTATGTACCCAAGTGATTATGGGTACGCAACATCAGGCGGTAATACTTATAATAGAGAAACGTGTTTGAATTATAAATTATACAGTTGGGATAGCGGTAGTTATAAAACGGACTGTGCTCAAAACAGTTGGTTATTTAATAGTGCATATCAATGGACAATGACTCCGATGCCTAGTTCGTCTAGTGCTTACTTTGTCTTCATTGTGCGCGGCAGTGGGCGTGTCGACTACTACGTTGCGGGCGATACGCGAGTGGTCCGGCCGGTCGTTTATCTAAAATCGGGCGTTAATATTATACACGATAAAGATTCCGACGGTAGTGAAGAGCATCCTTATGGATTAAGTATGTAAGGAAAGTATTGGACTTTTCTTTTTTGATGTGGTATATTTAGTTTGACTTTTTTATTTAAAATTTGACAACTGAATATTTTACTTGATGGAACTCGATTGATATCGGGATTTTTTGCGTTTATTAAAGGAGGGATTGTAATGGATGCAAAAGAAATGCAAGAAGAAAGAGAACATTTGAAGACTACCTGTGAGATACTAGATGAGAAGATATTAAGTATGGGAGAACATATCTTTGAATCTAAAGAGAAAGCTCAAGATTTCTCAAGATATATTTGGGAAAACAAAGCAGATATGGATGCGCAAGAGTTAAATAGTGTACGAACGGAAAGCGAAATGGATGCTAAAATGTTATTAAGAGAAAGAGACTACTACAAGAAACTCTTGCGGATTAAAGATTCACCGTATTTTGCTTCAATTAGTTTTAAAGAAGACAATCATGAAAAACTAGACATTTATATAGGTATGACTTATTTAAAAAAAGATGAATTTAATAATATTATTTATGACTGGCGAGCACCAATTAGTAGTTTATTTTATGATTATGAAACCGGTAATGCTGAGTATGTAGCTCCTGAGGGAATTATCAAAGGTAGACTATTAAGGAAAAGGCAGTATAAAATCGAGAAGAGAAAGTTAGTAAGAGTATTTGATAATTCATTAAATATTAATGATGAAATGTTACAAGAAGTATTAGCAGAAAACTCTAATGAAAAGATGAAAAATATTGTTAATACGATTCAGCAAGAACAGAATCAAGTTATTAGAAATACTAAAGATAAAAATCTAATAGTTCAAGGTATTGCTGGTAGTGGGAAAACAAGTGTAGCTTTACATAGAATAGCTTTTCTACTTTATAAAATACCTAATTTAACAAGTGAAAAAATATTGATATTTTCGCCAAATCAAATATTTACGGAATATATTTCTAATGTATTACCGGAATTAGGAGAAGAAAATACCGTTCAAACGACTTTTCACGATTACTTACATAAGATGATTGCCGAATATAAAAAGGTCGAGTCATTTATTCATTTCTTAGCTCGTTACTACCAAGATGGAGATGTGGATAAAGGTTTAGTTATCTACAAGCAAAGTAAAGAGATAATTAAAGATATGGAAGATTATGTAAATAACTTAGTAGAGAATACCATATTTAAAAAAGGATTTATTGAGAATAAAGTATTTGAATATGATGCTAGGGAATTAAATGAGATGTTCCATAAAAGATATAGTAATCTAACTTTCTTTGCTAGAATTAGTGAAATGGCATTAAAGCTAAGTGAAAATAATTATCGAGGTAAAAGTGGGAAGAAAAATACTTATCAAAAATTAATATTAGAAGCTTTAGGAATTAAGAAAGATTATAAATACTTTTTAATGGATTTTTATAAAAGTAAATATTTTAAATATGCGATTAGTAAAGAGGAAATTAATAAGTTAAAAGATAATAGAATAATTAATTATGAAGATGCTTTATTACTAGTTTATTTAAAAGGATTAATGGAAGGATTTTATTATGATAAATATATGGAACAAGTAGTAATTGATGAAGCTCAAGATTATAATTATTTACAATATAAAATTATAAGTAAAATATTTAAAAAAGCTAATTTTACGATTCTTGGAGATATTAATCAAAATATTAATCCTTATTATCATTATAATAGTTTAGAGGAATTAAATAGTTTATGGAATAGTAGATATATTGAGTTATCGAAGACTTATCGTTCGAGTGAAGAAATAATTGAATTTACTAATAAGATATTAGGGTTAAAACATATTAGTGCTATTAGAAAAGAGGTACAGCAACCAGTAATTAGACATAATGAAAAAGACTTAGAAGAAGATATTAATTTATTAAAGAATAAATATCAAAATATAGCGATAGTTACTAAAGATGAGAAGACCGCTTTAAAGGTTTATAATAGTGTTAAGAATAATTATGAGGTATCTTTAATTGATATCGATACGGAGGAGTTTAAAAAAGATTTATTGGTAATTCCGGCTTATTTAGCTAAGGGGTTAGAATTCGATTCCGTAATTGTTTACCAAGATAGCGATTCATATTATACATCGGAAGAAAAGAATCTATTGTATGTAGCTTGTACTAGAGCTCAACACGAATTAATTGTTTACGGAGAGATAAATATTTAATAGTTTTGATAAGATTTTTGTTATATACTTATAAAAAGAGTGATGGAATATGAAAATATTTATTGGTTGTTCAGCAAGTAATGATATACCTTCTAGCTATATAGAAAGTGCTAATTATCTATTAGAAGAAATATTTAAAAGAGATAATTCTTTAGTGTTTGGCGGCGGTAGTGGCGGTTTGATGGGACTGGTTTATAAAATTTGTAAAGAACATAATAGGGAAGTTATTGCGGTTACTACGGAAGATTATGTTGCTGATTTAAATGATATTGTAAGTTCTAAAGAATATGTAGTGAGTAAGATAGTTGACAGAACAGAACTCTTAATAAAACAAAGTGAAGCATTATTATTTTTACCTGGTGGAACGGGGACAATGCAAGAGTTAATGACTGCTATTGAAGCGAAAAAAGGAAAAGAGTTTAATAAACCGATCATTATTTGGAATATGGATGGTTTTTATGATGAATTAATAGGGTTACTTAATAAGTTATGTTTGCAAGGATTTAGTAGTAAGTTAATAAATCAGATATTTGTAGTTGCAAATACAGCTGAGGAGGTACTAACTTATTTAAATTAAAAAAGTAATGCTTGGCATTACTTTTTAGGATCAATTAATATTTTGATAGCACTATCTGTTCCGCTAGTTAAACGTTCATAAGCACTTTGAACTTGTTCTAAGGAAACTGTATCATCGACGAATTTGAGCATTTCAATTTTCTTCATAGACATTAAGTCAATGCATTTTTGGAATTCTTCAGCTGTATAACCGATAGCACCTAGAACGATTAATTCGTGCATAACGATTAAGACGGATGGGATAGTAATACTGTCCATTGAAACCCCAACCATAACCACTTTACCATTTGGTCTTGCCATGGCAAGAGCTGTAGATACAGCAGCGGAATTACCGGAACAATCGAAGACAATGTCATAACCATATGGACATTTATTGCGGGCATTTTCCATAAAGTGTTCATCTAAGGCATTAAACCATTCATCAGCTACACCGAGTTGAACACTTTTAGCACCACGTTCAGCATTTGTTTCACTAACAGCTACGTATGATGCGCCATCCATTTTAGCAAACATAGCACATATTTGACCGATAATACCAGCCCCAATAACTAAGACTTTAGCACCAATTTGAACATTGGCTAAATCGACGGCATGGAGGCCGACAGCAGTAGGTTCGACCATAGCTACTTCTTCATCCGTAATATTATCGGGAACTTTAAAAACCATGTCGGGACGAATGGCTGTCTTTTCCGCATAAGACCCGGGATTAGTTAAGGATAAACCGATAGCGTTTGTCCAAGTTTCGGGACAATATTGGGGATTACCGCTTGTACAAGCAGGGCAGTGACCACAAGGAGAGATTGGTAAAGCTGTTACTCGATCACCTACTTTTAAATCAGGACGACTTCCCGGGTTAGTAACTACTCCACAGAATTCATGACCCATAACTAAGCCCTTTGGTTCACCAGCGACCCAATAGTGGATATCGGAACCACAAATACCGGCTTTTTTTACATCGATAGTGACATAACCATTTTGGCTAGTCGGCTCATCTATCTCTTTTACAGTGAATTTTTTTAATCCATCTAAACTAACACATTTCATGTTTTAACCTCCTCTGTTATATTAGTATTATACCATTTTGCCTATTTTATAAAAATAAAATGTTTTATTTTTAAGTAAAAATGTGTATAATTAAGTTGAGCCGACTTAGCACAGTGGTAGTGCAACGCCCTCGTAACGCGTAGGTCACTGGTTCAAATCCGGTAGTCGGCACCACTAGGAAATTTGTTCGAACTATTCGAACCTTAGATAGAGAACTTGCAAAAAGTTCTTTTTTATGTTATATTGAATATGTCAAGGAAACTTGCATAAAATAAAAAAGGATACATTTGATTGGTGAGTCAAATGCAATCCCTTATGGATAGCATCTGAAATCAACTATTGTTGAAATCAGATGCTTTAGCTATTTTAGAAGTAGAATTATTACAACTAAGAATAGGAGTAATATTATAATAAATTGAGAGAATTCTCTTTTTGTCATAAATATCACCACCTTTCTTTTATCCTCTGATAAATGAAAGGGAAAGCATCTGATATTTTCAAGTGTATCCATATATATTATACCAAACGTTTGTTCTTTATACAAGCTATTTATATTTTCGTATGTCTCAATAAATTATTATGAAATATTAATATAAAAAGGTTGTAAATAATTATAAAGCCTCTAAATAGATAGATATGAAACTTGGAATTAAGGGAGTTATTAGATAAAAAGAAGATTGTTAGTAGAATAAATTTAGATAAAAAAGAATTATATATTTGTAAGTCCCCTAATAATCCTAATGTCAATCAAAGGACAACTTTAATAATCCGGAGTAATGACTTTGATAAAGTTAAACATTTTTCAGTTAGTTGGATAATTGAATAATAAATTTTTAGAAGCTTCATCAGTACTAGGAAGGGCTAGAGGTATACCATTACTTGTGAAAAGTCTATTAATGTCACTGATTTGGGAAAAGTCTATTTTGCCGGTTTCATCAGTTGGAGCCGTTAGACTTAAACCACTTATTTCACCGGTGATAGTATTTAAAAATTGGGTAGTATTTTCTCCTACTATTTGAATGAAATTACCCATAGGATAGCACTCATGTTTAAGTGAGTCGAGGAAAACTTTTCCGGAGGCATTTAAAATTATATGTCGATAGAAAGTGCGAGGGCCGTCGGTCAAACGTATAATGATACAAAGATAATCATTAATTAAAAAGTAGTTAAATCTTGAAGATTCATATTCTATATCAAACTTGGCATAGGCAAATCCGGGAATAATGATATTTAAATTAGTATCAAAGAATTCTATTTTGCCGCTAGAAATATTAACCCCAAAACCATAAGGTAGCGAATGATGAAATTGAATATAGTCATAAGTAATATTTATGATGGCCCCTGTTTCGGCATTAAGTAAATATTGTTGTTCGGTGCCATCTTTTTCACTAGTGATTATAAACATGCACTCATTAGGATCTTCGGCGCTATCATAATACTTAGCAGTTAAACTGATAAGCGGTGTAAAATCTGCTTGGTAAAAGTGGAATTCAGTTGGTTCATTATTCATACTATCTTGGCCGATAAAGGTTGTCGGACTCCAAAATGGGTAACCTTCAATGCGAAGATGCGAAATTATTTTCCCGTTTTTTAAATTGACAAATATATGTCTTTCGACATCTTCGCCGTTAATTATGTAAGGAACGGCTATTTTTAAAATATCTTCGGTAATTTCATAATCGTTGACTTTTTCTAAATCCGCAACATTAAATTCTCTAATTGGTTCTAAATCAAGATTACATATTTTAATTGCATGTTTGGCCATTAAAATTATAAAGCCATCATAATAGTAAGGTTTAGCTATAAGGCCATCTTGTTGTTTAATAGTTGTCATACTTATAATAGAAAAATCATTAATTTTGACAATACATATTTCATTTTTTCGAGTGATAATAAGATAATTATCACTATAATCAATCCAACCTTCAATATCTTTTAATATTATTTGACCATCAGCACTAATAACACATCTTTTATAGCTAAGGAAGTCTTTATCGGAGTGTTCTTCAGCAAAAACATATAAATTGTTCCCTAAAGAATGTTCAAATTCGTAATCGGTAGGGGCCGGTAAATATTTCTGAGTTTGGATATCATACATTTGGGCTTTACCGCTGCCGACTTTCATAACTACGCGGATAACGCGTTCATCTTCTTTGCTAATATGAAAAGCTCTTTTATCTTTAAATAATACAGCCATATTATTTAAATTCACTACACATACCCTCACGTCTCTTTCAAAGACTGCACAAAGTTGTCCATCCATAGAGAAGATATTTAAGAAATGATGGTAATCTGAACAGTCGTATATTTCTTTACCGTTAGTTAAAATTCTTTGACCATTTTCTAGTATTATAAATAAGTAATCCTCAACTTTTTCGGTTTTTAAAATCGCAATATTTTTATAATTTAAGTTATTATTAGTATCTAGATTAGCAAGTTCATTGGACATAACTATCACCTCTTTTAATTGGGATTTATTATACTATAAAATTGATAAAAATACTATAAAGTTTGGTTACTAGATGAAATAGGGATATTATGATACAATAAACTCAGATATTATTGTAAAAATAGAGGTGGTATTGATGGCGAAACGGGAGTATTACTTTAATCATAATTTTTATGAGATGCAAAGTGATGAAGAGTTAACTATATTGACAAATTTTCAGACGCATCAAAGAACATTGCGGTGTTCTTGCGGACCCAATGCAATATTAATGATACTTAATTATTATAATGATTATGCAATGAGTGAAGAAGATATATTTACAAAAGTAGATTGTAAAATACCGGGTGGGACGAAAATTAAAAACATTGTCGATTTTTTTAGAGATAAGGGTTATGAGGTAGAAACTAGTATTGAACACTCTAAAACGGTTAATGGGAAATGCTTTGAGACGATGCAAGAGTTTAAAGACTTCGTTATTACTAATTTAAAAATGGGTTACCCAATTTTAGTAGAAAGTGTATATTATGGGGGACATTATCAAGTTATTATCGGTTATGATAGTCGGACAGAAAATGATGGGTATTTAAATGATGTTTTAATATTTGCTGACTCTTCAGATAATACAGATGATTATATCGATGGTTACACGTACTTTAGTGCTTTTAAGTTTTATAAAATGTGGTTTGATGATCGGTTCTTGCCAATTGAGCACCGTCAACAACCGTATGTGGTAGTTAAAGGAAAAATTAAATAGAATTGGAAACTTAAAAAAGATATTCTTATAATAAAATTGTTTAATACGTGATATAATTAAGTAGTGATGTATATGAAAAGAATAAAGGTGCTCTTATTAGTAGTAATTATATTATTTGTAGTTGTTTTAGGTATGTATGTTTATAAGAGTATTACGGGAGAAAATCTAGGCGATCGAGAAAAAGCTTCAGAAAGTGTTACAAATGATAAAGAACAAGAATTAATTGGATTTAAACTAGATAAAGTAGAGGTTTATTCGAAGACGAAAGTTAAAGATTTAGTAAATATTAAAGATGAAGATGTTAAATTAGTTGATGGTTCAGAATACATTAATACTAAAGTCTTAGGAGAACAAGAAATAGAGATTAATTATGAGTATCAAGATAAAAAATATGTCTATAAAAATAAAATCGAGGTAGTTGATACAACAGCTCCTTTAGTATTTGGGAGTACTTATGTATCAGTTAATGTTGGTTATGATAAAGATATTTGTAATTTAGTTAAATATGGCGATAATTATACGAAGAAAGTTACTTGTGAGATAGTTGGGGATTATGATTTAGATACAGCGGGGACTTATAATTTAGTTTTTAACTTAACTGATGAAAGCAATAATAAGACGGAAACTAAAGTTACATTAAATGTTGTTAAACCATCTAGTAGTGGTGGCGGTAGTTCACCAAGTACGCCACCAAGTAAAACAGAATTTAGTAGCGTTTATGAAAAGTATAAAAATAAGGATACGGAAATAGGTTTAGATGTATCCGAATTTCAGGGAGATATCGATTTTGAAAAAGTTAAAGAAGCCGGGGTTTCTTTCGTCTTTATTAGAATTGGTTGTGAAGTAAATGGTGGGGTTTTAAAAGAGGACAAGTTCTATAAGGAGAACATTAGGAAAGCTAAAGAAGCGGGATTAAAAGTAGGGGTTTATCTATACAGTATAGCGATTAGTGAAGAAGAAGCAATTAAACACGCGAATTGGGTATTAGATACATTAGATGGAGAAAAGTTAGATTTACCTATCGTCTTTGACTGGGAAAGTTGGGGAGGATGGAATGCTTACGAAATAAGTTTCTATGATATAAATAATACGGCTGATACCTTTATAAAGACAGTTAAAAAAGCCGGATATACAGGAATGTTATATAGTAGTGCTTATTATTTAAATAGAATATGGTATAAAGATAGTGATTTTCCAATATGGCTAGCTTATTACACAAATAATAATGATTATGAAGGGGATTATCAATTTTGGCAATTATGTAGTGATGGTCATATTGAAGGAATTAATAATGATGTAGATATTAATGTAATGTATAAGAGGTAGTTATGAAAGTATTAAGTAGTAAATTAAAAAATGAATTAAATATTAGAACCCAAAAGGATTTTCCTATTAAGGGAATAGAATTTATAGATATTACGCCATTAATTATGCAAAAAGATGTACTTGAAGAAATTGTCAATTTATTTGTGCAAGAATTAGCGGGGAAGAATATTGATTATATTGTCGCTCCTGAAGCTAGAGGATTTCTCTTTGGAGGAATTGTAGCTAATAAGTTACAGGTGGGATGTCTACCGGTTAGAAAGAAAGGAAAGTTACCACCTGATGTTGTCGAATTAGTCTTCGATTATGAAAAAGAGTATGGGAAAGATTATTTAGAATTACCTAAATTAATTAATGAGAGTTATCAAGATAAGAATTTTTATATTATCGATGATATTTATGCTACGGGTAATACGATGAAAGCAATTGAAAAAGCGATTAATGACCTAGGTGGTAAAGTACTAGGTAAAGGGGTAGTAATGAATATTGTTGCTTTAAATAATGATGAGGTATTTTCTTTATTAGATATTGAAGAAGAAAATTAAGAGCAAAGTTACTATAAAGGAGCGTATAAATTATATGTTCTTTTTTTAAGGAAGATATGGTATGATTTCCTTAAGAAAGGAACAATTACGTTAAAAAATTTAGTGAAAATAGGAATTCTTGTACCTTACAAGATTTAGTTTAAATAATAGATAAAATCAAAGAAATTGTTCATACTGTAATAACAGGATAATAGTTGCAAAGGATAGTTTGTCAGAATTATAGCAAGGAGGAGTTATGTTTAATTTAGTTAGTAAGTATCAACCTAGTGGAGATCAACCGGAAGCTATTAAAGAATTAGTAAAAGGAATTAAAGAGGGGAAAAAAGAACAAGTATTATTAGGAGCAACCGGTACAGGGAAGACTTTTACAATAGCTAATGTCATTAAAGAGGTAAATAAACCAACATTAATACTAGCTCATAATAAAACTTTAGCTGGACAACTATATGGGGAATTTAAGGAGTTATTTCCTAATGACCACGTGGAATACTTTGTATCTTATTATGATTATTATCAACCGGAAGCTTATGTACCTAGTAGTGATACATATATTGAGAAGGATGCTTCAATTAATGATGAAATTGATGAGTTAAGACACGGTGCTACGAGTGCTTTAATTAATAATAAAAATGTCATTGTTGTAGCGAGTGTTTCCTGTATATATGGTATTGGGGAAAAAGAAGAATATATTAAGGGAATGCTTACAGTAACTGTAGGAGACCATATTAAGAGAAATGATATTATTAATAAATTAATCGATATGACTTATGAACGAAGTGATATGGATTTTCATAGAGGGACTTTTAGAGTTAGAGGAGATATTATTGATATCGTACCGGTTAATGAAAGAAGCCACGGCATTAGAATCGAGTTATTTGGCGATGAGGTAGACCGTATTTATACTTTTGATCCTCTAACAGGAGTAGTAAGTCAAGAGAAGAAGACGATGAGTATATTTCCGGCTAGCCACTTTGTAACAAGTGATGAAAAAAGAGAAGAAGCCATTAGAAGAATTGAAGCAGAATTAGAAGTACGGTTAGAAGAATTAAAGAGTCAAAATAAATTAATTGAAGAGCAAAGACTTAGAGAAAGAACTAAATATGATATCGAAATGCTTAAAGAAACAGGATTTTGTAATGGGGTAGAAAATTATTCAAGACATTTAGCTTTAAGAGGAGCCGGCGAAACCCCAGCTTGTTTAATTGATTTCTTTCCTGAAGATTTTTTATTAGTAGTAGATGAATCGCACGTAACCTTACCACAAGTAAGAGGAATGTACAATGGAGATAGGATGCGGAAACAAACGCTTGTTGATTATGGTTTTAGATTACCTTCAGCATTAGATAACCGACCTTTAAAGTTTGAAGAGTTTGAAAGTAAGATTAAACAAGCGATATATGTATCAGCAACTCCGGGAGATTATGAATTAGAAAAAACGCACGGCGAAGTAGTTGAACAAATTATAAGACCAACTGGATTACTTGACCCAACGATCGATGTTAGACCTACTGAGGGACAGATAGATGATATAATCGGGGAAATCAATGAAAGAATTAAGAAAAATGAAAGAGTATTAATTACAACTTTAACTATTAGAATGGCGGAAGAATTAACTAATTATTTAAAAGAGGTCAATATAAAAGTAGCTTATTTACATAATGAAATTAAGACTTTAGAGAGAATGAAAATTATTAGAGAATTAAGACTAGGTAAATATGATGTAGTAGTAGGTATCAATCTATTAAGAGAAGGTATCGATATTCCGGAAGTTAGTTTAATTTGTATATTGGATGCCGATAAGCAAGGTTTCTTGAGGAGTAATCGGAGTTTAATTCAAACGATTGGAAGATGTGCAAGAAATAGTAATGGGCACGTCATTATGTATGCAGATTATGTAAGTGAAGCAATGGAAATGGCCATTAAAGAAACGCAAAGAAGAAGAAGTATTCAGGAAGAATATAATAAGGAACATGGTATCGTACCGAAAACGATTATTAAAGAGATTAGAGAATTAATAAGTAATGAGGTAGATAATACTGATAAACAAGTTGAGAAGATGAGTAAAAAAGAGAAACAAGATGTGATGTTAAAGATCGAGGAAGAAATGAAGAAAGCCGCTAAAGATTTAGACTTTGAAAGAGCTATGGAACTTCGAGATATATTATTTGAGATGAAGAGTGAATAGTTGTCAAATAAACAAGTTAGGACTCGTGTTAAATAGTTAAATATGTTATAATCTTAAAAGAATAAGGGGTGATGCAATGCAGACAATATATGTGTTTGGTCATAAACAACCGGATACTGATTCCGTATGTGCAAGTATTTGTTTAGCATATTTAAAGAATCAGTTAGGAATGATAACCCAACCTAGAGTATTAGGGAATATAAATAATGAAACTAAATTTGTTCTTAATCATTTTAATGTCAAAGAACCGGCTTATTTAAATGATGTAAAAGTCCAAATAAGAAATATGAAATATAATAAAAATGCGATGTTAAGAGAAAATATCTCGATTGAAGAAGCATTTAGAGTATTACACGAAATGAATATAACGGGTATTCCGTTAGTTGATGAAAATAAAAAACTTATTGGGTATGTCAATTTAAAAGAAATAGCAAAATTCTTAATTGAAGGGAAAGTAACAAGATTAAATTCTTCTTATGATAATATTTTAAAAGTTCTAGAAGGTAAAGAAATATTAAGATTTGATGAAGAGATAAATGGTTCAATAATGGCATCAACTTTTACAATCGATAGTTTTACGGAAGCAGTACTTTTACAAGAGAAGCATATTTTAATAGCTGGTGACCGTAATGAGATATTAGAACACGCTATTAGTAAGCACATTAAGATGATTATCTTAGTTGGAGGATTTGAACTTAGTGAAGATTTATTAGCGAAAGCTAGAGAAAATAGAGTAAATGTTATATCGACACCTTATTTATCTTATAAGACGGCGAATAAAATAAGATTAGCTAATTATATAAGTAGTGTGGAAGTAAATAAAGATCCAATTAAATTTTTGTTGACGGATTACCGGGATGATTTTTTACAAATATCCCATAAGTATGGGCACACTAACTATCCGGTAGTTAATAAAAATAATGAATGTGTTGGGATGTTAAGATTAATCGATAGTAATAATTATGAGAAAAAGCAAGTGATATTAGTCGATCATAATCAGATGAGTCAGAGTGTAGATGGTCTTGATGAAGCGGAAATCTTAGAGATAGTTGACCATCATAATTTGAGTACAGTGGGTACGAGTGTGCCGATTGAATTTAGGGCGATGCCGGTAGGATGTACTTGTACTTTAATTTATAAATTATTTAAAGAGTCCTTTGTGATGATCCCGAAAGAGATTGCTGGTTTGATGTTGGGAGCGATTATTTCCGATACTTTATTATTTAAGTCACCAACTACGACACCTTTAGATAGACAAGCGGCGGAAAAACTTGCCGTAATTGCGGGAGTAGATATTCAAGAATTTGGCATGGCAATGTTTAAAGCCGGTTCATCAGTTCGGGGTTTAAGTCCATTAGAAGTAGTTTATAAAGACTTTAAATCTTATAAAGTAGGAGAAGAGAATGTCGGTATTGGTCAAGTAATGACAATGGATTATGAGGAGATTGTCAAAAATAAAGATGAATATATTGCAATACTTGATAAGCTGAAAGATTATAAAATTGCCTTACTTTTTGTAACGGACATTATTAGAAATGGATCTTATATATTTTATAATACAGGTAGTGAGTATATTATTAGTGATGCGTATAATATTCAAGATTTAGCACAAGGTATATATATAGACGGATTAGTTTCTAGAAAGAAACAAATGTTACCACCACTAATGGAATGTATTGAAAGACGGAATGGGTAAAAACGTCTTTTTTTCTTAAGGGATATTATGATAAAATATAGGAGGAGTTGATTAGATGAAAGCTTTAATAACCGGGGCTAGTAGTGGAATAGGTAAAGATATGGCGAAGTATTTAGATACACTTGGTTATGATTTAATATTGGTTGCTAGAAGAAGAGATAGGTTAGAAGAGTTAAGTAAAGAATTACATAATCAAGTCCAAATATATGATTGTGATTTAAGAAAACAAGAAGAGGTTTATAAACTTTATTATGCAGTAAAAGATGAAGGAATAGATTTTTTGATTAATAATGCGGGATTTGGATTATTTGGAGAAACTTTTGAAACGGATTTAGAAAGAGAATTAGAGATGATTGATGTCAATATTAAAGCCGTACATATATTGACTAAGTTATTTTTAAAAGATTTTGTCGATAATGATAATGGAAGAATTTTAAATGTCGCTAGTAGTGCCGGATTTATGGCAGGACCTAAATTAAATACTTATTATGCGACTAAAAACTATGTATTAAGATTTAGTACAGCAATATATGAAGAGTTAAGACAAAGGAAGAGTAATGTTCATATAAGCGTTTTATGTCCGGGACCTGTTAATACGGAGTTTAATAAAGTAGCTAAAGGTGGGTTTGCTATTAAGGGGTTAGATAGTAAGCAAGTAGCTAAATACGCCATCGATAAGTCTTTAAAAAATAAATTAGTAATAGTACCATCATTATTAATGAAAGTAGGATTATTTTTAAATAAGATTAGTCCAATGAAATTATCTTTAAGAGTTACGTATCATATACAGAGTAGGAAGTGTAAGTAGTGTTTGATAAGTTTGTAAAAAGTTTACCTTTAGATATGTATTATTTAGGTTACCGAGTTAGGAAAGATACAGTAGTTAATTCAAGTACTGAAGAGGGATTAGTTAAGAGTAATGCTTTTGTATATACTTATATATCCGATATTTTATTTTTATATACTAAAGAGGGAGATAGTTATTATGATACTAAATTAAAGAAGATTGCTCACGATGTAGATAATAGTGAGTTATGTTCTTTACATTTAGATTATTCAGATACTCATTTAAATAGAAGTGATTATGTTAGTTATTCCAAGAATGATTTATTTGGTGTTTATGGATTAGTTAGTTTAGAGAGTTTAATGAATTCGATAACTAATGCGGATACTTTGGATGATAAACCGGTATTTAAATATGATAAAGAATTAGGATTAACTTTATTAGAAGCGGATTTAATAGTTAAAGCAATTAATAAATATTTAGGTGGTGGAGAAGATTCGATTCTTTGTCCAATGATAAAAAAGGATGAATTAGATATTTATCCTTGTAGTTATAATACTGTAGAAGATTTTACTAAAGCATTAGCAGGTATGAATGGTATGCAAGTAAAAGAATATTTAAAAAGAATTAGTTAGCCAAATAATTTGTATACTTGTGGTGTACTTCTTTGAATTTGACAAATATGCGGGGGGGGGGGGGGTATCCTAGTTACAAGAAGATATAGGTGACTAGGATATGAAAGAGTTTAACCCGGAAAAAGAATATAGAAAACTAAATAGAAAATTTACGAAAAAACATTTATTAATAATAACAGGTGTTGTATTAGTACTAGCAGTAATAGGAATATCATTTGCTAATTATTCTGTAAATCCTAATTCAATATTAATAATAGATAGTAAAGTAGGGGAATTTAGTAAAGGTACATTTGCTAATCAGTTTATGGAAGATATTCAAAATGAAGAAGATAGTGGAATAGAAGTAGATGAAGCAAATAATCTTCGGTATACTGGAAAGACTCCTAATAATTACGTAACCTTCAATAATGAAAAGTGGAGAATAATTGGAGAATTTGCAAATATATGGGAATGTCCAGAAGATATTGGAGAAACGAAAATAACCACTGAAAATTATACAACTAAGTGTAACCAAACAAAACTATTGAAAATAATAAGAGATGAAGCATTGAGTACCTTTTCGTGGGATTCAACTGCATCAACAGTCAATAATGGTTATGGGGTAAATGAATGGAGCACATCAGCAATTCAAAAGGCATTAAATACAGCTTATTATAATAGTACAAGTGGAACTTGCTATGGTGGTAGTAACAAGTCAAGTAAAGCTTGTGATTTTTCGCAAACTATAAAAGGATTAGATGAAACAGCAAGAAATCAGGTAGCAAGAGTAATGTGGAATACCGGAACAGTGGACGGCAAAACACATACATATAGTAATACAAATACAACAGATATGTACACCGCCGAGCGGAGCGGGCATAATGGAAAAATATGTACTCAAGGTGAAACATCTTGTAATGATAACGTAACAAGAACAACCAAATGGATAGGGAAAGTAGGCTTAATGTACCCAAGTGATTATGGGTATGCAACATCAGG
>CANQMM010000020.1 GCA_947624955.1 uncultured Bacilli bacterium
CATCAAATTAATCAACCACCTTTTCTATATTATATCAAATTGGTTGATTGCGAAAAATTTTCACTCCTTAGAGCTGCGCGATTCCTTATTAACTTGACTAGGTTTAATTCCGTGGAATTTTAGAAATGCTCGCGAAAAAGAGGTAGCATTGTCATAACCATATTTCATCGCGATATCGATTATTTTATTATCCCCTTTATATAAGTCATACCCCGCACAAGATAATCTTCTTTTCCGAATATATTCCGCTAAAGGAATTCCGGCTAACATCGTAAATAATCTCTGCATCGTATAGACATTAACTCCTAAAAACTTTGCTAATATTTCATAATCTATTTTCTCTTCTAAATTATCTTCTATATATTTAGTTATCTCATTTAAACTTTTATAGATATTCACAAATACCACCAACTACCTAATTATATCAAATATCCTTAAAAATGAAAATTTTCATATTTCCTTTTATTGTGCTCCTCATGGGTAGCATTCGTCCATTCCATCATATCTCGCGTCATTACTTGAATTTCCGTATTAAAATCCTCATCTTCAAAATAGTATAACTTCGCTTTAAATCCGGTTTCTCGCGGATTATTAAAGTAATCGATCAATCGGTTAGGATTTAAAAAGCTTTCAATCAAGTCACTGACCACTCTAACCTCATTTTCATCATCAACCGAAATTCTAAAACCAATAATATCCGGTATTTGGTATATCTCGATGGGTCGCTGATGCTTCGCTTCCAAAAACTTTTGCTTTAACTTGAGTTTTTCAGCACTTTTGATTCGTGAATCCAAAGCAAAAGATTTCCCGTAATGAATCGTTAAAAATTGTAAAAGTTCTTCTTTAAATTTTTCTAATTGTTTTTCCGCTTCTAATAACTCTGTCTCACTCACAAATACCACCAACACGCTAATTATAACATTGTTCGGTAATTTAAACAAAGGATTTATCTTAGATATGCTATAATATAATTTAAGGAAGTGCGCTATGAATCGATTATTACGGATTAGTTTTGATACTCTTTTAACCTCGATAACCCCCATATTAGGTTGGTTTCTTTTAGGTATCTTAGTTGATAAAAATCTCATTAATATTTTTACTTTAATTTATCCTATTCAATTTATTATTAGTGCTATTAATAGTATTTTTGGTGTTGGTGCTAATATTAGTGCTGTTCGGGATAAGAATAATAAAAGCGTCTTTACCGGTTTTCTTTTAGGTACTTTGATTGGTGGTCTTGCTTTATTAATCATTATTTTCCATATTGACCATTATATTACCTTTATGAATATGGATGTTACTATCTATAGAACCTTTGCCATTTATGCCATTATTCAATTATTTTTTCAATTGATCTTAAACCTTGCCCTTTGTAAACTCTACTATGAAGAAAAAAATAAAACCGCTAACAAATATAGTTTTCTATTTAATTTAATCAACTTTCTAGCTTTAATTACGTGTAGTATTATAACTAAAAATCCTCTCATCATTATCAGTATAACTTTAAGTGCTACTTTTATCTTCATCATCTTTATGTTATCCCAAACTATTAAAATTACACCGTTAAAAATAAATTTAGCTCACTGTATTAAATATGACTCCGTCTATTTATTTGGGGAAATTAGTTTATTTATCATCTATTTATTAGGATTTAAAAATGCCTTTGATTATGGGGAAAAATATATATTAGCCATTTCCTTTGCAACTTTGATAACCGATACCCAATGGGATATAACTAGTGCTATCAAAACCCTTGCCCAAATTGATATCGCCAAAAGGGAATTTTCTTATCACGAACACCTCCTTAACAGTCGCAAATTAATTATGTTATTGATTTCTTCTTCCCTCCTAATGGGTCTGATTCTTTATCCCTATTATAAAACTAATCTTACGATAACTTTCTTAATTATAATTTGCGATTTTATATCGATGTATATTTATCCAACTTATATAACTAATTTAACTTACTTACAATTAGAGTATTCCGCTCTTAAAGCTAACATTTGTAAGCAAGTAGCCAATGTCATTCGTCTGGGTTGTTCTTTTATTCCTTCACCTTACTGTACCGCTATAGGTCTACTAGCATCGTCCTTTAGTCAATTCTTATTAACTACTTATCTAATTAAGAAAAATAAATTGCAATTAAATCTAGTACAAAATACCAAGTAATGTTATAATAACCACTTAGAAAGAGGGATTATGATGAAACAATTTTTAACTCTCGCCCAAAATACTTGCGCAGCCAGCGTCTTCTTGAATTTATTCGGTCTAATTTTAGAAGAAAGAGACACCATCGATGAGTTTACCGAGCTTCACATCTATGATTCTTCGATGACTGAGATCGGTAATTTAAGATTTAATGGTGGTAAAGTCTTAATGAATGCTACGTATCCCCTTGGTAAATTACAAGCTAGTTTTCCCCTTGCAGAAGCCACTCTTTTTGCTGATCACGAAGGTGCTAAACCGGGCGAATTTAAAGCTATCCCTGCTTTGCATGGTTCTTGGCGAAGCGACATCCAATACCAATATACCAAACCGGATGGGATAACTTTCAATGGTAGTGCGATTCTTGAAAGTAGTATCGATACCGAATTTGGTCTTAATTGTTTATGTCACTTTTTACTTAAATGTGATCACCCGGAATTAGGCAAAGTGACTTTAAAAATTTTAAGAGATGGTAGTTTTCTTAGATTAGACATGCTTAAAGGCGAAGCTTATGAAAACATTAACTTTTCACCATTTGGTCGTCATGGTCAAATTCTTCATGACATATTCAGCGGTAAAAGCGGGACGGTAATGCCATATCGCTACAACGCCGGGGTATTTGATATGAGTGAATCTAAGAACTTAGAAGATAAATTTCAAGTATTTCTTCTTGAGAAAGAATATGAAAGAGTCTTAAATCATCGTAATGAATTTATTGATAAAATTGCTAATGCTCGACCTAGTCAATTAATAATTCAGCAAGGTTACCTTATGCAACAACTTGATCCTCGTACCTATGCTAGATTAGATGATTTAAGAAAACTCTTGACTATGGGCAATATTTCCCTTTTAGATAATTTAATAAGTGTTTGTTTTGATAGTTATACTGATGAAGAAATCAAAGCCCTTCTAAATTGCGAAAGACACAAGCCCTATCAAAATGGTCTAGATAATTTAATTGCGGCTTATTTTGGTCTTGGTAAAAGTAGTGTCTTTTTACCTATAGAGAAGCATCCTCAGTTATTACCCACTAAAAAATAATTTATGAAAGAGGTAGAAAAAATGGAATTATATCAAGAAATTTTAGAAAGTTTAAGTAATAAGTATAATCAGAGAATAGCGGAGAATTTACCACTATTAATTGAAGCTTTTACTAGATTTTATGGCGAAAAATATCGCCAACATATTGCTCATACTCTAAACAATGCTGTTATATGTTACTATGTGGCTAAACCGCATATCGATTTTTACATCAGAGAGATTAGATATCGATTAACGGAAATCCGTTTAAAAAATACTTTGGCCATCCTCAAAAGCCTAGGGTTTAATCTTCCTAATTTTAAAGTTGGCGTTACCCAAATGGACGATTTTAGTGTTAATGATGATGAGATTGCCATTAGTAGTGTGCCACTCAATAATATTCCTAAGTTAAAAAGCCCAAGAATTTATCAAATTTTAGAATATCTTTTCGGCCCTGCCCGCTCTTTCAAATTGCATAACCTTAATCCAGCTTTAATTAATTACTTTGAATTATCTGAAGAAGAACAAAGAACCTTTAATTTAACTGTGTTTGGTCACGAAGAGCTTACTGCTGAAGAACTAGATCACCTTAAAGAAACCCAAAAACTAATTGCTAAGATAACTACTGATACTGATGAAGCTCTAACAAATTTATTTGAATTCTACTGTGCTAAGAGCATTGTTAAATCATCCGGCCCACAGGTCTTCGGTTCTTTTAAAGAAGTTTTAGATAAACCTGAACTCCAAGAATTAAAAGAATTCATTAATCAGGAAGTTCAAGGTATCTCCCAAAAGTCTGACATTTCAGGAATGTATCTCGGCCCGGTAGATTATGATACTTTAGAACCTCTTGATTTAGTTATTTTAGACGGATTATGTATCAATGATGGGGATTTCATCCACGAATTAAATCACGCAGTTCTTGATACTCGACTTGCTTGGACTGAAACTGGCCCTTTGGAAAAATGTGGCATTTGTGTCGGTGATGATAATCGTAAAAACTGGAAGACTAATGCCCACGATTTGGAAGAAAGTTTAAATTCTATTAATAGCCAAGAAATTTTTGAAATTTTCCAATCACTAGGGGGTAATATTTTCGATGCCCGAATTGAAAGTATTAATATAGGTAGCAATGTTGGATATGATTATTCTTTACCTCTAATTACAGCATTCTATCAAAAATATAAAGAAACAATTAATACTGCTCGTATTTCCGAAAACTTAAATAGCTTATGGCGAGTAATTAATCCGGATGAATTTGCTAAATTTCTTGCTTTATTTAATCGAATTTTATCTCAAGGAAGAAAAATTACCAAGTGGGATATCAGTCAAATGGAAAGTATTGTATCCCAAATGGACGTACCACAAGAATTACCAGATGAAAGTCCCGCTGTTTTAAAAGTTACGCCTAAATTTTAGGCCTTTTTTATTCCTCGATATTCGGTATTTCTGATTGCGGAATTATTCTAACATTTACTGTATCCATTTTTAGTAATTTACATTTAACTAATCGATGTAAGCCATCTAATATTACATATCTCCCTTTATTTTCCATAACATCAATAGGGTAGGTAATATCCGAATTCCATATTCTTTCATTCTAGTTTATACTCCTCAGGATTATTAATTACCTCCCTTGGTTTTAACTTATATTCTTCATTATTCCAATCCCAAAACGGTATATCGAAATGCCACTCTAATTCAGTAATATCCATCTTAATTATCGGATAATCTAACTGCCATACTTTTTCTACATTCCAATCAAAATCAAATCCATACTCTAGGACACTTTCCGGTATCATAAATTTCCCACCTTTATCTATATTTATTATATCAAATAAACTTGTTAATAGGGATAATTTAATTAAGTTGTGAATATTAACTTTTTTATGTTAAAATAGGAACGTATTTTGGAGGGACATTATGGACATATGGGAAAAAATTAAAACGATTATTGAAAGTGGTGTGGACTTAACCATTGAATATGATAAGAATCAACCTGGTAAGGGAAAATTCGTTACTATAGATTATCGTTGGAACTTAATTAAGCAAGCCGTTAGAGAAGCCCAAAATTTAGATGATAGTTTTTATAGGGAATTAATCAGTTTAATAAGTACGTATCTTGCAAATATTGACGATCATAAATATAGAAAAGCCACAACTCACTTACTTGTAAATGGTGAAGCAGTAACTAAAGACTATACGCTAGTGGGCGATACTAAATTTAATATTATAAATAACGCCGAGCAGGGGTTTTATAACAATTTATTCAGTTTTATTTGCTTTATTTTAGAAAGTAATCCTAATATTAAACTAGATCTACCAACATTAAAATGCTTGCTAGATTGTAAGCCAAAACCATCTACTGTAGTATGGATTCGCTTTCGTCCATTTGATTACAGTCTTTTAGCTAAGACCCTAAGAGCCAATCAAACCTTAGAAAAATCAGGAATCAGTTTAGAAGAAACTTATCAATTATTATCTGAAACTAAACAGATGACCAATGATGATGTTCTAGTTAATCTACTCCGTCCTGAAAATTATACCGCTAATCATCTACCCATTGATGAATATTTAGCAACTTGTGGTGTAATTGAATTTTTAAATCTTAGTAAAATTATTTTAAATAATTACGATCCTCACCTTGATCGAGCAGCTCTTATTAAAAAGAGAAATGAAAATAATTTTTGTGAAGAAGTAATTATGGAACTCCTTCGTTGGGGTAAAAATCCAGAAGATACACTATTAATTCACCAATTACTTAACGATGAATCAATTTCTATCGATTATGGCTATCAAACCCGTAATCATTCAGAATCTATATCCCTTCTGGATATGTTAGCTTTTAGTGAAAATATCTTTCTTATTAGAGACCTTTTAAGCCATCCCCAAAATATTAGATACTGTTATCGCTTGGGGGAAAGAAGAACGTTTATTTATAATTTATATGCTTTAGTTGGCGATTACGAAAGAGCCCTTGCGGAATTTCAAAAATCTTATAACTATGCTGATGATTATTTTGAAGATTTTGATAATGATTTTAAAATATTCGGAGCTACTTATGTCAATGGTTCTTATCAAGACCAATTAATTGCCTTCCTAACTCACCTTTGTGAGTCGTTTGACTTAGAAGGTATTGAATATGCTAAAGAAAAAGAAATCATCACTTGTATATTAGATAGTCCTAATATTGCCTATATTAATTTATCTAAACTAATGACAGTTATCTCTCCTGTACTAACGGAGGAAGATCTTAAATCTCTATTAGATAACTTATTCCAAAGATATAAATCTGGTAATCTTGCTTTTATTGAATCCCTGGATGAGCAATGTCGTGATCATTATTTAATTAGGATTCTTAAAGAGCAAGAAATCCAAACCATAATTTCCAAGAAAAAAGATAGCACTCCTAATTTAGTTCCTACAATCCAAACAGATTCCAATTAGTAATATATAATCTTTTTAGAGTATTTATTATAATAAGGAGTGAATATATGTCAAAAAATAAATATAGCTTACCATTTAAAGAGGAATTTTATGTAGAGTTTGGGGGAATTAAGAAAAAAGATTCCCACTCTTGGGATATCCCATCTCAAAGATATGCTTATGATTTTGAAATAAGAGATAAAGAAAATAAACCCTTTCACGATGACTATTTAAAAGTAGAGAATTATTATTCTTATCAAAAGGATATTATTGCTCCTATGGACGGTATAGTAGTCGAAATTTGTAATCAATATCCGGATACTAAAATAGTTAAAGATTGCCAAATAGTTTGTGATGTCGATGATGTCCGTGGTAACCATATCATCATTATGCATAATCACAATGAATACAGTATGATTGCTCATATATTAAAAGATAGTTTTCAAGTTCAAGTAGGGGATTATGTTAAAAGAAAAGACGTTTTAGCTAAAGTTGGAAATAGTGGTAATACTAATGGTCCTCATATCCATTTTCAAGTACAAAAAGGACCTCGGGAACTAGACCAAGGTATACCAATTGATTTTCAAAAGGTAATTAAAAAGAAAAACAATCATCGTGTTTTTAATAAATATCTTAAACACGGGATGATTGTTAAAAATAAGTAGAATTTTATTACGACCTATCTTGGGCTCCAAAGCATTTCCAAAATTATAAATCCGTTTTAATAACTTCAGTCGTTCTTTTAGTATGACTATATATTTTATCATATATATCATCTAAATTGCCTTGATAATTTTTAAATCCTATGGCATATAATACAACATCTTTTTCCCATAATGCTATACCAATTAATTTATTATCTTTTAGCAATTTTTCAATTTTATCAATTGACTCTAAACTAATTTTTGAAATATAATTTTTTGTGCCCAACAAGCTCTTTTTTTCTTCGACAAATTCAATATTGTTATCTAGAATATTAATTTCCTTTATCAACATATTTTCACCTTTATTAATCCTTTATAAATGATACATTGTTTTAAATAATTCAATTGCTCTTTTAACTTTTGGGAACTTAGCAACTTTTTTAAAAACTTGAAATTTTACTGTTGAGTCACTTGTTTTAATATTGAGCATATAAGATATTAATATATTGGATAATTTAATACTGCTAATTTCATTACGCGGAATTTTTATTAGTTCTGTTGTTTTTTTATTACTAGTTCTCGATAGCATAATTAGATTTAATTCGGTTTCTGAAAAGCAAATGATACAATACCTATTAGCAAATTCTACAATATTGCCTATAATTGCTACACTTAATATACTTGGTTTAGTCATAGCTATAAAGTAGTTGTCTGTATTAAGTCCTAATTTGCTTAGCATATTTTTAACGTTTACTTCATCAAAATTTTCCATATCATATTCTAATTTCATTACATTCATATTATCTACTCCTCGTATAACATCAATATATCATAGTTTTTTAGAAAATATATCATTATAAGGGATTTTGGCATTTTATAATGTGTAAAGTAGTTATAAAATTTGTCTCGGTAAACCATAGTATAAATTAAGTTATGATATAATAAAAATGAATTATTACTTATAGGGAATTCCAAAAACTAGGAGGTCTAAGATGAATTTAGAAGGATTTAGCAAAAGATATATGGAGTTCGTAAATTTGGCTTATGAAAAGATTATTAAGAATTAGTTTTGATATATTTATAACTTCTTTTACTCCGATACTTACTTGGTTCCTAATGGGACTAATCATCGATAAGAATTTATCCAACGTTTTTACTTTAACTTATCCCATGCAATGTCTGATGGGTATTATTATTTCAATATTCGGTGTCGGTGCTAATGTTAGCCAGATAAAAGATAAAAATGACCAAGGTTCTAACAACGGGATTTTTTACGGGACGATAGTCAGCTTAGTTTTATTTGGTTTGATTGCCCTAAATAGTAAAAAATATATAAATTTTATGAATATGGATATCGATACTTATCTAACTTTTTGTATCTATTCCATTTTTCAAATATCCTTACAAACCATCCTTCATTTAATTTTAACTAAATTATATTATTTAGAATTAAATAAAGAAGCAAATAAAATTTCCTTATTGTTCAATGCCCTAAATATTTTAATTCTAACTGTGACTGCCCTGATTACCAAAAATCAAATAATTATTTCGACAATAACCCTATTTGTTTTAACTGTATTTGATATTTTCCTTTTTGTGAAAAATGTTAAAAAAATGGATTTTAAACTTAATCTCAAAAACTGTCTTAAATATGATTGTGTATCTTGCTCAGTTAGTATTATGTTTTTTTTAATATATTTATTTGGTTTTAGCAATTCCTTTTCCTTTGGGGAAAAATATGTTACAGCTATAACATTTGCTACCTTGATAACCGATATTCAATGGGATATGATAGGAGCCATTAAAACTGTTGCTAAAATTGACATCGTTAAAGGCAAATTCGACTATAATTACCATTTTAAAAATGCCACCTATTTCACTTGCTTACTAATTATGTCCGTAATTTTAATGGGTACTTTAATGTATCCCACATATAAGCCAAATATTTTGATTGTTTCTATTTTTGTATCCCTTCATATAGTAGATTTTCTTATGATTCCGTTTAAAAATCTTAAAATTTGCTATCTAGAAATTGAATACTCGGCCTATAAAACTACGTTAAATACCCTGATAGCTTATATTATAAGAACAATTATTTCCTTTATAAAAAATCCTTTTTGTACAATTATCGGTCAAATTTCTTCCACCACTTATGAACTTATATATTCTAATATTATTTATCGAAAATTTACTCGGGATAATCCCCAAGAAATTAAGTAATGTTAAAAATAATGTATTTCTTATTATAATGTGTTACAATATACGACTAAGGAGGGTACTTTAATATGAAAAATGCCTTACATAGAGAAAGATGTTGGTTAGTGCAAGCCGGTGTCTTTAAAGATAAAATTGGGGAAATTACCGGAATATACGCAATTGTTAATTTAAAATATATGGGGGCGACAGAATTTGAGCGGGGAGCATTACCTGAATCAACTCAAAGAATGTTAACTAATATTGAATTTTATGATGTCTTTACTTTCCCGCAATACGAAAATGCCCAAGGGGAACCTTTAATGGTATATGCGCCAAGAATGTTTATAGAACACATATCCGGTATTGTTGATGACTTAGCAGCCGGTAAAAACTATTATTTAAAAGAAGGGTGTACACTTCATAACTATTTAAAAGGGGTAAAGGCTTCCAACTATGACGACTTTTGGTGGGACATAAGAAATGATTTTTATATTTTCTTTGGCGAGCAAAAAAGAGATTTAGTATTAGCTGCTCAAAATGCTATGCGAAAGAGAAGTATTGGTGAAGTAGAAGTAGGGGATTGGGATAAATTATCCCAATATTACATACTTTGTAATCCTGATTTAAATGATGAAGCTATAGCTTTTTTAAAACCTAAGAAGGTTAGATTAATAAGACGTTTAATAAAAACTCTAAATTATAAAATAGGTCAAGATACTAATAATCAATCATAATTTAACGTGAGTCGAAGAATAAACTGCGTGGTTAATTAAGGAAATGCGAAAAGATGGAAAAAGGAATATGACAAATTAAAAAAAGAGTTTAAAGCAAAAAGACCGATTACCATTAAACAAAGCATATTTCCTCTAAGTATTTTAAAACGGAGAGTAATAGCTTATTTTAAAACAAAAATACTCACTTATGATTACCAAGTTTATAATGACAGTCAAGATAATCCTTATGTTAATGAGCTAGGTCTTGACCAAAACCGCTTATTATGCTCATCCAACAGATAGATATCTACCTTAAAAACTTTCCGGAAGGGTAGATTTAGAAGATGTTAACTATGACACCTATTATAACAACAGTTCAAATATTCAAAAAACTGCAAGCTATTCACTAGTTCCTAAGAATTCATAAAAGAGGTATAGGAAATACTCGATAATATATTATTCCTTATTAGATGTATTTTACAATTTAGAAATATGTTATAATAAAAAAAACGGAGGGTTTATAATGGAATTAACTCGTGAACAAAAGAAACAAATTGAAAAAAGACTTGATCAATCAACGGATTCAACTGAAGTTGCTAATATATTAAAAGAATTTTCCCAATATGAATTAAAAGGTGGGCAATTAGGTAGAGCTTTTGAAAAAATGTTTGTTAATAAGGATTCTGGATTCGGTCCCCAAATTACTATTGACGAACTAGCTCAATATCATCATTCTTTTTATACGACAAATGGTGGTGATTGGTGTAGATCCAATCAAGGTTACTTAGGTTCTAGATACAATATTGAAAGAGAAATACAGGCCGGAAGAATTTATTCCGTAAAAGCTGATGGCTATAATAAAAATACAAAAATTAATCAATCCATAAGAAATGATATTTTTAAAGAAATTCGTTCAAGAAGATGTGCTATTTTAGATATTAGTACAAATACTGAAGTTGACCATAAGGATGGAATGAAAGATGATTGGCGCTTAAATGATAAATCTTATCAAAAGTTAGATGATTTTCAACCATTATCTAAAACAGCCAATGATGCAAAAAGGCAGCATTGCAAAAAATGTTTAGAAACTGGTGTTAGATATGATGCTAAAAGATTGGGGTATTCTGAATCATATGTATTTGGAAACGCTAAATCTAAAACTTGTGTTGGCTGTTATTGGTATGATCCTGTAGCATTTAATAAAGAAATATCCAAAGATTTTATAAAATCAGATAAATAAAAGTTCACTTTTAAAATGAACTTTATTTTATTTATTGCTCTAACATTATTTCTACAGCTAAACCAATTGCTTTACCCAAATAACAAGGAACCGCATTCCCAATTTGAGTTAATTGCCACTTTTTAGAACCTTGAAATACAAAATCATCAGGAAATGATTGAAGTCTAGCCATTTCTCTAGCGGTTAAAACTCTTGGCAACTTTGGATGGATATTAACTCCGCCGTGATTTTCTTTAATTGTGCAAGAAGGTTTATCCCACGGACATTTTTTCCAAGAATCCGAATAATTTTTATAAAGACTTTCTCCTTCTTTGACTTTTAACAATTTTTTTTGCATTTCCTCTGAATGCGTTGTTGGCACGTGATTAAATAGGGGATCTTCTTTATGTTTCATTAAATCCCCAATTGCTTCTTTTGTTGTTATATATTTATCTGGAGTTAAAATTGGTTGTGGATGACAATTTTCTACCCCAATCCTATTCCCTATAAAAATAACTCTTTTTCTAATTTGGGGAGTACAATAATCAGCAGCATTTAAAACCGTAATATTTATTTTATAGCCAATTTTTTCAAAATCATTAATAATTTTTTCTTCTACTTTACCTCCAAGCATTGATCTTAAACCTGGAACATTTTCCATTACGACGACCTTAGGTTTTAAATGATCGACAATCTCTAGCATATCTAAGTAGAGAGTATTTCTTTTATCAGTTACAATGCGATTACCTGACATACTAAATCCTTGACAAGGGAACCCCCCAACTATCAAATCGATATTTTTACCTGCCACACTATCATATAACCGTTTTTTTACTTTGGAATCTCTGATATCTTGAGTTTCCACATTTTCTTTAAATCCTTTTTTATCTACAAAATTATATTTATATGTAGCAACTGCTTGCTCCATTATTTCCACACTACCTATAGGTGTCCACCCCGCCATTACTAGTCCACAAGATAACCCCCCTGCTCCTGAAAAAAGGTCAATAAAATTTAATTCATTTCGTTCTTCGGGATTATTCCAGCCGTCTCTATCCCACATTTTTGAAATATCAACATAATTTACTCTTTTAGATTCTTGATTAAAATAATCAACATCATCAAAAATCGATTGTTTCCTTATCCCATTAGAATATTTATTAAACCAATCACGGTAATCCTTAGTAGAAATCCTATATCTATTATTTATTTTAGTGGCTTTTAAACTTCCCTCCGCTATCTGCCGTCTTATAGTTTTAACACTTTTATTAGTCTTTTCGGCTACTTCTTCTACTGTTAATATTGCCATACTAGCATCTCCTGTCCACTATTCATGATAATTATACATGAGAAGTGGACACTTAGTCAATATAAAAAAAATAAAAGTTCCAAATATAGTAATTTTTATATGCTTATTTTATTGTTCTTAAACTTATATAATATTTGGCAATTAAATTTGTTTAAATAATAAAGTACAATATATTAAAAATTTTCAAAGATATGTTATAATTTTATTAGTTGAATTACTTGGAGGCAGTATATGTTTGATTTAGGTAAAGCTAAAATATGTGCTAGTAAAATGAAAAATTATTTTAACTCTATTGAAGAAATCGCTAATGTAGAAATTCCCAACGATATTAAAATAGGTACTAATGAACATATTTTATATATATTTTATTCTTGTTTACTAGATTATGGTATGCGTTCTAAAATTTATCATTGCAATTTAATTAATACATATAACAAACATAAAGAAATCTTTGATCCAAGTTATGTTGTAAAAACATTTAAAGACAACGAAGAGAGTCTACTAAATATTATAAAGGAAAATATTCATCCTAGATATCCCAATATTGCTTTAAAAAATGGTTAGAATTATCTGAATTTTTAAATACCAATTATCCAAATGATAATTTAAAACAAAAAATAATTTCCTTACAATCATATAAAAAATTATATAATTTCCTTATTAGTATAAAAGGATATGGTCAAAAAACTGGTGGATTATTACTTCGCCTAATTTTTGAATCAGATATATGTTCATTTAATGACGAACTCCAAGATATTCCTATAGATCGCCACGATGTTGAAATTAGTTATTTAAATCAAATTGTTGATAAAAGTGATTTAAACAATGAAGAGTTAAAAGAATTAGGAACTATTTGGATTAAAGCTGCCAAAGAAAACAATATTTCCGCCTGCGATATTGATAAATATTTATGGACAATAGGGAATAATTTATGCTCAAAGAAGAAATGCTTTGAATGTCCAATGAATAAAGAATGCCAAACAAAATTATAAAAATTGGTAGTAAGATTTTCTCTCATATTTCAAAATCTAATAGTAATGGTAAATGATCCGAAACATCACTATTTAAAACTTTGAAGTCATTTACTTTAACTTTATCATTTACAAATATATAATCACATACTAAACCATCTTTACCATCGAATGTCGGTCTAGTTGTTTTAATATTGTATTCATCTATTAAATTGCACATTTTATTATTAATCATTTTAATACTATCTGTACTAGGTAGTAGATTAAAATCCCCTAATACAATACATGGAATATCGAATCTAATTTTTGCTAAAATAAATTCTGATTGTTTAATTGTTCTTTCATCTCCTAATTTATCTTTATTCCAAATACAGTGGACATTTATTATTTGTAAATCTTTGCCATTAACATTTATAATAGCATTTTGAATAGAACGACACCAATCTTTTTCTTTAAATTCTGTAATATCATATTCATAGCGATATTCATTATAATAAAACTGATTATAATGTTCTTTAATTTTAAATTTAGAGAGAATTAGTGAACCTTGTTCAGCATTTCCCCCAAAATCTCTAATGATTTTGCCATTTTCTGAAACAACGTTTGCTATAAATAAAGGCGCAAATTCACTAAATGGATAGTTTTTAATTTCAACAAGTTTATTCTTCGATTTATACATATCATAACAACTGTCATCTATCCCATTCATAGCTTCTTGAAAAGCACAAATATCGGCATCTATATCATTTAATAATTTAACTACCTTATTAGAGTTATCTAGTTTAACACAAATATTTAAATTTAATAATTTCATAAAAACCATCTCCAATTAACTATAATTATATACTAATTAGAAATTTATTAAATAAAAATCTAACAATTATTATTGGCGTATGGTAAATTCCCAAAATTTATTATATAATTTTTATAGTGGAAAACATTTTAAAAGAAAGGATATTAAGATGAGCCAAGAATTAGGGAGCATCAACTTGCCATAATTAGATTTAGATTTTCAAAATGAGTATAAATAAGAAGAAATTAAATGTGGAGAAAACTGTGGAAAAAATAGAAAATGCGATAAAGTTTTATACGTTATGTACTAAGTTAAAAGATACAATTAGAACAGGTCCAATTATTTGGAACGCTAATAGAGAAAGAATAGAAAGTTTTAAAAGAAAATGAATAGGAGTTGAGTTTTATGAATCGCTATATATACTTAGATAATAATGCTACTACTAGATGTGATGAAGAAGTTTTAAATGCGATGCTACCTTATTTAAATGAGCAATATGGCAATCCGAGTAGTACATATTCGTTTGGAAAAGAAATCAAAGAGGAAATAATAAAAGCGAGAAAAAATGTTGCAGAATTATTAAACGCAACTGAAAGGGAAATAATATTTACAAGTTGTGCAAGTGAAAGTAATGTTACAGCTATTATGAATGCTGTTAGAAATTTTCCAAATAAAAAGCACATTATTACCACAAAAGTAGAACATGCCTCTATTATAGAAACAATGAAATATCTTGAAAGTATAGGTTATGAAATTACATATTTATCAGTGGATAATTTAGGAAGAATTAACATAGCAGAAATAGAAAAAGCAATTACTGATAACACTTGCTTAATATCTGTAATGATGGCTAATAATGAAATTGGTAATATTTATCCAATAAAAGAAATAGCCAAAATTGCTAAGAAGTATAACATTTTATTTCATTGTGATGCCGTGCAAGCAATAGGAAAAGTTAAAATCGATGTTGAAGAATTAGGAGTAGATACTTTATCTTTATCAGGACATAAAATCCATGCCCCTAAAGGTATCGGTGTTTTATATGTAAAAAGTGGCATACCTTTTACACCATTAATATTCGGTCATCAAGAAAAAAATCGACGTGGTGGGACCGAAAATGTGCCATACATCATTGGACTTGGAAAAGCCGTTGAATTAATATTAAATGACGATTATAAATCAAATGAAAAATTAAAAGAATTAAGGGACTATATGGAAGTTGAAATTGAGAAAAATATTGAAGACATTATGATTTATGGCGATTTAGAAAATAGACTCCCAAATACATCAAGTATCGCTTTTAGAGGAGTAAAAGCCGAAGAATTATTATTAATGTTAGAATCGTTCAATATATTTGTTTCAACAGGGTCAGCATGTAATTCGGAAATTGCTGAGCCATCTCATGTTTTAACCGCTTGTAATGCTGATTTGCAAAATTATAGTCCTATAAGAATTAGTTTAGGAAAATATAATACAAAGGAAGAAATTGATACATTTGTTAAGAGTTTAATCAATATAGTTAATATGATTAGAAAGAGAGGTTAAGATTATGGCAGTATTAGTTAATTTTAAAATTTGTGATAATGCCAAAGAATGTGGAGGTATTGCCGTTTGCCCAACAGGGGCTTTATCTTGGAATGAAGAAAAAGCAACAATTCAAATAGATAATGATAAATGTATATCTTGTGGAATGTGTGAAAAAGAATGCCCAATCGGGGCAATTGCAGTTGCCAAAACTCAAGAAGAATATGCTAAAATTAAAAAAGAAATCGATGAAGATCCAAGAACTACGAAAGATTTGTTTGTTGATAGATACGGGGCAGTTGCTATATCCGATTTCTTTAAAATTGAATTAAAAGAAATTAAAGATAAATCAGAAAAAGATTGTTTAACTTTAATAGAAGTATATAATCCGGACGTAGCAGAATGCTTATTAAAGTCGATTCCTATAAAAGAATTAACAAAAACTCTTCCCAAAGATACGCTATTTTATAAAGCTGAAAGTGATAAAGTTCTTGAAGAATTTAATATTAAAGAATTACCATCTTTATTAGTTTTTAAGAAAGGCAAACTTCTTGGACATATCGACGGATATTATACTACTGATGGAAAAGAAACAATGTTATCTAAATTAAATGTAATAATTAATAAGTAAAATTAAAGTTTAAATTTTTAATATTTTTATGACAAATAGGATATTACTAGCCGTGACGATTAGTTAGAAAAGTAATCGCAAAGTTATAAACGAGAAAGAAAGCGTTAGGTGAATTAATATGGAAGAGATATTTGATATTTATACACGAGATGGTAAACATATAGGAACAGAGCTAAAATCAGTATGTCATAGTGAAAATCAATATAATCATCTTATTTATAAAGGTTGTGATTTTATTGGATTTAATCAATTATCGAATGAAATTATTAATAAAGCAAACAAGTACGCAAAAATAATTGGCGAAGATTTACAAAAGCAAGGATATCTTGGTATCTGTGGTATAGATTTTATAATCTATGATAATGAAGTTTTTTTATTGAAATAAATAGTAGATTTCAAAATTCATCAACTGTCCTAAATAAAGCTTTAATGGAAAATAATCAACAATCATTACAAGAGATGAATTATAATTGCTTTAAAAATAAAAAAATAAAATATAATCCCATTTTTGTTAATTACAGTAGTTATATATTGTATTATGAAGAAGAAACTAAAAGGATACCTAGTATATCGCCAGTAGAAGTATTAGATGAATCAACAAGCGAATTAGAAATAGAGAGATTAAGTTATTGGAAAACAAACTTATATGACAAAAGCATTTTTATGGAGTAGAGAATATGGAATTATGGCAAATAAAAAATAGATTAAGATTATATAAGATTAATTTATCAAATGCTGCAAAAAGCATATTAAACAATCAATATCAAGATTATAATACCATTGGTGATTATATAATTAATTTGGGGAAAGAAGTTTATGTAAGTGTAAATTTTAGCCAAAAAAGTAATTATTTACTAGATTATAAAGACAATCATTTTTCTATTTATGAGAATGGCAACTTACTTTTAAAAAATGTCGAGATACATCAAGTACCCAAAGCAATAGATACAACATTTATAAATAGTTTTAATCAAAAGGTTTATGTTGGAGACTATATCGCTCAACACGGTAGTAGAATTAGATGGATGCCAAATTGCCAAGGATACTTGTGCTCTAACGATTGTAAGTTTTGTGAGGTATGGGCAAATAAAGCAAGAATTTATGAAAAGACACCAAACGATTTTGAAAAAGCATATGAAATATTAAAAAATAATAGTACAGAAAAAATAAGAGTATTAGTTAGTGGTGGAACCCTTAAAAATGATAAAGAATCATTTGAATATATGAACAGAGTATATAAAAAAGCGAGTGATATAAGTAATAAAGATAATTTAAACTTGGATATTATGCTTGCTCCTAGGGGTTATTATTGCGACGATGAAGCTAAAGAAAAAAGTATTTCGAAAGAAGATAATTACATTTTATTCTTTAAATACTTAAAAGAGTTGCATGTGAAAGATGTTGCTATAAATCTCGAATTATGGAATGAGAGATATCGTGAGCAACTTATTAAAAGAAAAAATCAATATAGTCGAGAAGACTATTTAAAATATTTAGAAATCGGTGTAAGTATTTTAGGAAAAGATATTATTAGATCTGGCTTAATTGTCGGCTTAGAGCCAATAGAAGAAACTCTAACTGCAACTCAAGAACTCGCGAAAAGACAAATAAGAATCATTTATTCCCCGTACGAACCATACTTATATAAAGATGATAAAAATAAGCATTTGGACTATAGATTTAGAATTCAGAATTTAGATGATGATATTAAAGAAAGATTTATAAAATTTAACTTATCTATAGAAGACGAAGATAATTTAACATTAAAGGGTTATGAAATTTGTAAGAAATATAATGTGGGATTTGGTTCTAAATATCCCTCTAGTAATCATAATAATTTAAGTATTTAAATTATATAATTAAAGTCGTGGGATATTCGGTTTAAAATTAATTGAAAATAATAAATGGGGAACATCTTTTATTGATACTTTAGCCAAAGATTTAAAAATAGAATTTCCTACAATTAAGGGTATGTCAGCAAGAAATCTAAGATATATGCAAAAATTTGCTAGTGAATTTGCTAATGATGAATTTTTGCAAGAATTCCTTGCAAAATTATCTTGGAATCATAATCAAGTATTATTAGATAAAATTAAAGATGGAATAATGTTTGTAGGTGATGAGACAGCTTGATTGGATCAATCCCACCCAACATACAACATCAAACCAATTTAATTACATTAGTTCTTGTTTTAATAATCATTATATTGATTATTAGAATTTTCTTATTTCATCAAACCACTTTAACCATGTAGCATATTCAATATTAATTGGTGAGTTTTTCATTAATATACATAACCCTGTGTAAATATCATCTCTTTCAGTAGTTTCAATATCATCCATTTTATTAAAACTATTTGTATAATTGATTACTGCATTCTTTATATCATTTTCTGATGTAGAGTGTTTAATATCTTTTAAGCATTTTTTATATATTGAATTTGCTTTCTTTTCTTTGGGTGAATACCAATTCGAAAATGGAAGTCCATATTCTGTTTCAAACCAAAGTTTATTTCTTAATTTTGTAACTGACGCAAACTCAAAATTTCTTAGTTTCTTTAAATCTTTTAATTCTCCTTTTAATCGATTCCCTGTATTTTCATCAATATTCATAGCAACAAAATTGTTTAGTTCTTTCCAATTATCAAGATTTGGTAAATCTAATAATTCAGGTACATTCCAAAAACCTAATTTCTTTAAATGTTTTAACTCTTTTAGAGAAGAAAGATTTGTCATATTACCAATTAAATGTAAAAGCTTTAGATTTGGAAATTGGAGTAAACTATTACAATCAAAAGGTGCACCATTTGGATCAACTTCAATTAGTATTTCTTCAGCATTTTTAAAGCATTCATATTTAGGCAACGAATATACTTTTATTGTTTTATCTTTTTTAGGGTAGAAACCAAGAGATGGCACTTTTAAACAATTTTTAATTACATAGTTATTAGGATTACCATATAAACCCAAATAATCAATTGCATTACCTAATGATAAAACTAGGTTATAATCTGATTTAATATATAAATTATGTATATTTGCTTTTGTTAAATTAACCTTCATTTCTTTTTGCGGTTTCCATGTAAAATCTTCGATTTCTCTTTTACTTGACCATTTTATAAAGCCAATATCATTTCCTGTATAACTTAAAAACCTTGGCCATTTTATGGATGGAGATATTATTGGCTTAAATATTTCTTCGCAATTATTAAATGAATCCCAATTTATTTTATCGTCTTTATCTACCCAAACATCTATATAATCATTATCTATTCCTTTGACACCAATATTAAATGAACCTTGCCCGGCTTCTATGATTGCTTCATGACTATCTTCTCCAGTTAAAGAAATTATAAGTTTTTTATTATAGCTATTAATATCTTCATATTTAAAGTTTTTCATTTACTCACCCCTTTAATTATATCATAGTTATTTTGTTTTATTTTTAATTATAATTAATATAAAAAGATGATATTTGTATAATTCAAAATCATCTTAAGATTATCAATACTTGCGGTTACTTTTCGGTAACAAAAAAATCGAACTAAAAAGCTCGACTAAAATACAATTTGGAGCGAGTGTCGTAGTTATCTACAACTCTTTTCCAATAACGAAAGAGTACATATAATCTTCCGTTGTTAGT
>CANQMM010000021.1 GCA_947624955.1 uncultured Bacilli bacterium
TATTTTGTATACAAAATATCTTTAAATAATTTATATTTAAAGATATTAGTAATGTTTGGAATTAATTTAGTTATGTCTATGTTAATATTTTGTTTGTTATTATTTTTTTATAAGATGGTGGATATTATTGTTAGCAAATGCAAATTTTTAAATGAATTTTCAATATTTAAAAAAAAGACTTTTGAAGGTTAAACACTAACTTCAAAAGTCTTTTATAATTTTTTAGAAAATTTTCTTTTTATTTTGTTTTTTAATATGTTATACTTAAATAAGAAGAAAAAGAGATGATATTATGAAAATTGCTGTTGTTGGCACAGGTTATGTTGGATTGTCCTTAGCATGTCTATTAAGCAAAAATAATGAAGTTAAGGGTGTCGATATTATACAAGAAAAAGTAGATATGATTAATAACCGAATTTCTCCTATATCAGATTCAGAAATAGAAAGGTATTTTAAAGAAGAACAATTAAGTTTAGAAGCTACTATGGATACTGATAAAACTTTTAAATGGGCTGAAATAGTAATTATTGCTACTCCAACTAACTATGATATTGAAAAAAATTATTTTGATACAACTAGTATCGAAAATGTAATTGAAAAGGTATTAAAAGTCAATAATAAAGCGACAATCGTTATAAAATCGACTATACCAGTGGGCTATACAAAAAGTATTATTCAAAAATATAATTATCCATATATAATTTTTAGTCCGGAATTTTTAAGAGAGGGCCAAGCATTAATGGATAATTTATATCCTAGTAGAATTGTTGTTGGAAGAAGTAATGATTCCGAAGTCATTAAGCGTGCCGAAATTTTTGCAAATTTATTAAAACAAGCGGCATTAAAAGAAGATGTTCCTGTGTTGTTTACTAATTTGACTGAGGCTGAAGCTATCAAACTATTTGCTAACGCCTATTTAGCGATGAGAGTGGCATATTTTAATGAATTAGATTCTTATGCAGAAGAGTACGGATTAAATGCGGCTGACATTATAACTGGAGTTGGTTTAGACCCGAGAATTGGCAACCATTATAATAACCCAAGTTTTGGGTATGGGGGGTACTGTTTTCCTAAAGATACAAAGCAATTATTAGCTAATTATAAAGGCATTCCTCAAAGAATTATACGTGCTATTGTTGAAAGTAATGATGTAAGAAAAGAGTTTATTGCTAATAAAATTATGAAATTAGTTAAAACTAAAAAAAATGGTTCAAAAGGTATAGTTGGTATTTATCGATTAACAATGAAATCGGCGAGCGATAATTTTAGGCAAAGTAGCATTCAGGATGTTATGAAAATCTTGAAAAAAAATGGTGTTAATATAATAATATATGAGCCTACTTTAGGAAATAGTAAATTTTTTGAAGGTTACAAACTAGAAAATAACTTAAATGAATTTAAAAACGATGCTGACGTTATTGTAGCAAATAGGATTTGCGATGAATTAGCTGATGTTAAAAATAAAATATATACAAGAGATTTGTATGGCCGAGATTAATTTATACATTAGAGCGTTTGTGCTCTTTTTTACTTCAACAATTGGATAATTATAGTAAATATGCTATAATTTATTAAGAGTTTATTGGAATGAGGTATAAAATTGAAAAAAGTTATTTCATTTGATCTTTGGGATACGATTTTAAAGAGAAAATGTCATCCCCAAGAAATAAAATTACACACTTGTCAATATATATATTTTAATTATCATAATTTGTTAAATAAAGAGTATAAAAGTATTTATGACATTTTAAATTTGAGAACTGAAATAGAAATTGAAATTTGTAATAATAATAAGGAAAAACGTTTTGACTGGGAGTGTAATATTGTTGATGTTTTTAAAAAAATGTGTAAAATAATGTTTAAGATTTCTCCTAAAAATATAATACAAGAGTTGATTAATGTTGAAGTTGATTTCGAAAAGCAAATGACTTATTTAAATCCAGAAATAAAAAATATATTCGAAAAATATGAAGGGTATGATTTTTATTGCGTTTCAGATTTTTATATGGGAGCCGATTTGTTAAAGAAAATTATTTATAATATTGATGGAATTCCGATTTTTAAAAAAATTTTTTCTTCAGCTGACTATTTATTAACCAAAAAAACAGGGCGATTATTTCAAAAGGTTATAGAAGAGTTGGATGTTGACTACAATGAGGTTATACATATTGGTGATAATACGATTGTCGATATCAGCGTTCCAAATGCACTTGGAATAAAAACATATTTAATTAAGAAAAAGGACACTTTTCCCAATGTGAATATGAGAATTTTGAATATTAATGAGTTAATTGGTAGTCGTAATGCAAAAACTGTTTATGATATAGGTAGATATTTGGCAATTATACCTTATTATTTTATATTAAAAATATTGTATGAAGAATGTAGCGGCAATAAAATTTATTATTTTTCACGAGAAGGAGAGATTTTTTTAAATATTCATAATATTATAGTTGATAACAATTTATATTTTAAAAATAAAATAAAAGGCGACTTATTAGAGGTTAGTAGGTTAGCTACATTCTCACCTTCGTTGCAAGAATGTTCTATAAACGAATTAATGAATCTATGGCGACAATATGATAGGCAAAGCATAGGTACGCTTTTTAAAACATTAAATTTGAATATTAATGAATATGAGTGCTATTTATCTAAATATGAGATATCCCCTGATAAATCAATTTTTGAACCATGGAAAAATAAGAAGATATTACAACTTTTTTCCGATAAAAAATTTTGCAGTCAAGTAAAAAAAGATATAAGAAGTCGGCGAAATCAGCTAATAAACTATTTTAGAATTAAAGGAATTAATCTTGATGATGACAAGCTAAGTATTGTTGACATTGGTTGGCGAGGGACAATTCAAGATAATTTGAGTAAAATATATTCACAAAAGATAATTTGTGGTTACTATTTAGCGTTGTTTAAATACATTAATGAGCAGCCAAAAAACGTAGTTAAGAACTCAATAATTGAAAATGAGGAGTTTATTAATAAATATGTAGGCGGTCTTATTACCTTTTTTGAAATGATTTTTATTCCAAATACCGGAAGTGTAATTGGCTATCATAACGGCAAAGCAATAAGGGAGATTTCAAATGATGAAAATGAGTTTATAACTAATAGAATTATTGAACTACAAAATGGAATGTATGATGGAGTAAAAACTTTAAATGAATATTTTAATATTCATCCTTATGATATTAAAGAAATTTATGAAGCGTTTTTAACGAGAATTAAGGAAGTAAGAGAAAAACCCAATAAATTAATGTGTGAAACTTATTTCAACCAGGTTTTGAATAATAATTTTGGAGCGGGTAATTATGTAAAAAAATCAAAGATGTTACTTAAAGATAAGTTAAGTTTAAAAAAGACTATAAACCTTATGAGAAAAGAACCTTGGAAGGAAGCATTTATTAAATACAATAACTTGTATTTAATTCGAGTAGTATACTATATAAAAAAAATGAGAAGAATGTGGTGAATATGAAAACTAAAAAAACTCTATTAAATTTTATAACAGATATAATACCATTGATTATTGTAACCATTTTGGGATTGTTTAAATCAAAATTATTAATAAGAGAATTAAGCACTAATATGGTTGGATTATATCAGTTATTTTCTCAATTACTTGGTTATGTTACAATTTTTGAATCGGGTATAACTGGTGCTTTATTGTATAAACTTTTCAAACCAGTAAAGCAAAAAAATCAAAAACAAGTAAATATTTTATTTTATACTGGGATTAAAGTTTTTAATATTATTGCAATAATAATGGTAGTTGTTGGCATATTGTTTTCTTTATTTATACCTTATCTAATAAAAGATAATCCTTTTAGCTTATGGTATATTATGGTAACTTTTCTAATGTATATCTCTACTAATATTATTTATTATATGGTTGTTTCCCATAAGGTTTTACTAGAAGCTGAAGAAAAAAAATATATTACAAATATTGTAATAGAGTCGTTTACTGTAATAAAGAGTATTTTAGAAATAGTCGTATTAATTTTATTTAAAAATTTAATTATTCTATTGTCGGTAGGGATTTTGACTACAATTTTTTCGTCTATTTTGCTAGTCATATTATGCAAAAAGAATAATCCTAATTTGGTAAAGACAAAAGAAAAAGATTATAGTATTTTAAGGGACGTCAAAAACTTATTTATTCATAAAATTGCCTATCTTGTTAATAATAATGTCGATTTGATACTAATTACAAAATTTATTGGTTTAGGAAGTGTGGTTGTATACTCTTCTTATAATTTTATAATTAGTTCATTAAAAAAGTTTTCGTCTAAAATTTATGTTTCAGTTGTACCGTCTTTGGGCAATATTTTGGTTGATGATAAAAAAAAGGCAACAACCATATTTTATGAAATGAATGATTTTATGTTTTTTATTGCTATTTTGTTATGTACAAGTTTATTGATTGTAATCAATCCTTTTATAAATATTTGGTATAGTGGAAAAATTAATACATCATTTATTTTGGCGGTTGGTTTTGTTCTTATATTATTCATTTCAATTGTTATTCAACCATTATTAGCTTTTACTGATGCAGGAGGTTGTTTTTCGGAAACTAAAAAATGTGCAGTAATGGAAGCTGTTATTAATTTGACTTTATCTATTATTCTTATGAGGGTTTGGGGTATTTTTGGAATTTTAATTGCTACATTTATTGGTTATACTATTTCAGATAGCATAGTAAGGGCAAAAGTTATATGTGATAAAGTATTAAATATTTCTATAAAAAAATATTATTTTGATTTATTTCTTTACTATATGATTTTTTTGGGTATGTGTATTATGGATATTTACTTATTTAAATTTATCAGTTTTACAAATATTTCCATATGGTTTGGATATTCAATTTTGATTTTCTTATTTAACTTTGTTATAATTTTTATGATATATAAATTATTACATCGAACTTTATTTGCTAATCGTTTAATTAATCTTCTTAAAAGAAAATAGGTGATAAATAAATGAAAAAAATTTGCGTTATAATGTCAGTATACAATTGTGAAAAATTTCTAGATGATAGCCTTAGTTCACTTCAAAATCAAACATTAGATAAAGAAGATTTTGAAGCAATTATAATAAATGATGGTTCCACTGATAGCAGCATTAAAATTATTAAAAAATATTTAAAAAATAATAAAAATTGGCATTTGATTGATAGAGAAAATAAAGGATTATCAATTTCAAGAAATGAAGGACTGGATATGATAAATAGCGAGTACGTAACTTTTTTTGACAGTGATGATATATCTGAGAATGATGCTTTAGAAAATATGTACAAAGAGCTAAAACAAAGTAAAAGCGATATTGGCATTTTTAGGACTACTAGTTTTAATAATAGTGGAGTTTATAAGGATTCGTATACTCAATTGTTAGATACCTTAAGCCAGTGCCCAAATATTAAAGATAATATTTTACTGTTTAGAATAATAAGAAGTGTTGGCATTGTGTATAAAATGGATTTAGTTAGGGATATCAGATTTATTCCGGCCGTAGTCCATGAGGATAATTATTTTTGCATTAAAGCATATAGTAAAGCTAAAAATATATATATATCTAGAACTGAAGTTTATAAAATTAGAAGAACAAGTGATAATGATTCAATTACTAGTCATTTGAACTTTAAAACTTTTAATGATTTAGTGTTAAATATTAAAACTGCCGATTGTGAAGTAAAAAATATTAAATTAATTAAGTTACATATTAACCAAATGCTAAGCTATATTAAAAAGCATTTAGAAATTAGTGAGAAAAGCAAAGCAGTTATAGAAATCAAAAAGTACTTATTGGAATTGCAAAACAATAAAGTTATCTCCAATTTTGAATATTGTTATTATTTATTTTATTTATATTTTAAAAAAGTTATTAATTAAAAAAACGGAGTGGTATTCGATGAGTAAAGCAAAGGTTTCCATTATTATTCCAACTTATAAAAGACCGGGAATGTTAGGAAGAGCTATCAATTCTTGTTTAAATCAAACCTATGAAGATATAGAGGTAATTATTGTTGATGATAATGATCCTTTTTCTAAGGAAAGACTTGAAACGGAAGAGTTTATGACTAGATATAGTAATATTAGCAAGTTAAGGTATATAAAGAGAAATGCAAATGGTGGCGGTTGTGCTTCAAGAAACACAGGAATAGAACAGGCTAAGGGAAAATATATATGTTTTTTAGATGACGATGATGAATATAAAAGCAATAAAATAGAAGAGCAAATAAATTTTATGTTGAAAAACGGATTGGATGTTTGCTTTTGCGGATCAGAAACATATGATGAAAGCAAAATGAAAATAGTTAAAGTGCAAACACATCCTTTATTTGAAAAATATGATAATATTTTAAAGTATCATTTAGTAGAAATGATTGTTAGCCCTCAAACTTTTATGTATAAGACTAGCGTTATAAAAAAAATTGGTGGGTTCGATGATGTTAAAGCCGGCCAAGAATACTATTTGATGTATAAAACTATTCTTCAAAATTATAAAATAGGTTGCTTACACGAAGTTTTGGTACGGTTATATGTTCATTTGGGAGAAAGAATTACAACTAGCAAAGAAAAGATAAATGCTGAAAAAAATTTATATAATTTAAAAAAGCAACATTTTAATATATTAAATTTTAGTCAAAGGCGACAAGTTAAATATACTTATAAGTACAATATATGGAAAAAATATAAATCCTCTAATAGCTTTAAACAATATTTTTATTTGTTATATATTGTATGTACACATTTTATTTTGATAATAAAGAGAAAGGTTTTTTATGAAAAAAGTTAGTATAATTATACCTATTTATAATACTTGTGAGTATTTAACGCAGTGCTTTAATTCTATAGAAGAGCAAACGTTTAGTATAAGTGATATTGAAGTGATTATTGTTAATGACGGTTCCACGGATAATAGTTTGGAAATTATCAAAAAGTTTATAAAAAAACATAGTGATTGGATTTTAGTAAATAGGGAAAATAGGGGACTATCCATTTCAAGAAATGATGGATTGGAAATAGCAACGTGTCCTTACGTTATGTTCTTAGATTCTGACGATTATCTTGATAGGAATGCTGTTAAGTCTATGTATGCTGCTGCCGTAAAAACAGGAGCAGACATTATTATTTCTCGATTAAATGGATTTGACTCTAAAGGATTTTATGGATATTATTCTGATAAATATATTGATAAATATGATAGTTTTAGTTACAAATCTAATAAAAAAATATTGAAAGCTATTTCAGTGTGTAGTAAATTATATAAGTGGGAGCTGGTTGAAAATATTAGATTTATTCCTAATGTAAAGCATGAGGATAACTATTTTACTTTAATGGCTTATAATTTGTCTAACTTAATTACAACAATTCCAGAGTATTATTATTATCGTAGATATCGTGAAGGTGAAAAAAAATCAATTACGCAAAAACTATCATTACAAAGTTTTAATGATCTTATGTTAAATTATGAATACTTCTTCGATAATTTGGGATTTGAAAAATACGCTGTTAAGTTTTCACTTAGATATTTTAATAATTATATTATAAACAATTTGTCGTCGGATAAGAAAAATGAAGCAAAAAAGTCAATAAATCATTATCTATTAAATTTATATAATAAAAATATACTTACTAAGCGAAAATATTTTGCTTATCATATTTATACCAATATTTATGGTTTATTAACAGAGATTTTCTCAAGAATAAGGAGCTGTGTTAAATATGAAAAATAAACTTTCCTATTATTCCCTTATAATTTATGGACTTATAATGATTTTTTTGCCCTATAATATTAATAATATTTTTGGGGTTATGCCTTTACGCGTAAGTTTATCAATTTTATACATAGCTATTATATTTTTTGATAGATTATTTTTAGGCGCACCTCACAAAAAAAGTAAACTGTTACCGATTTTATTATTTATAATATTTATTTTGTTAGTTAGTGTTTCAATTTTTGTGGCTCCATCAGTATTAACTGCTTTATATACTTTGATAAAATTTGTAGTATATGGAATAGTTGCTTATACTATAATGACAAGTGATTTTTCAAAAGTGGAATATAAAAATATTCTCACAGTATTTATTTGTGCGTCAGCTTTTATAATAATATATGGTATATTTTCTTATGTTTTTGGTTTTAATTTAAATGTCAATGGCATATATAAATATCCTGGAGCTAAAGGAAGGGTATACACGACCTTTACTAATCCTATATATTATGGTATTTTTTGTGTAATTATTTTAAATCTATTGCAGTACGTTTTGTACGAATGGGACTTATCAATTCATTTAAAAATTACAACAATAATATTAATATTATTAGTAATTATTAACGTTTATTTAACATACACAAGGTCAGCATATATTTTGGCATTTATGTCAATAATGTTTGTAATTTTATTAAATTTAAAAAATATTAAAAATAACATAGTTATTTTGATGGCAACTGTTCTTTTCCTTGTATTAATACCTGGATCTTTTTATGTTGTTGATTCTGCTATACTACAGCTAATACCTAATAGAGTTTTAGAACTTTTAGGTAAAACGCGGCCAACTGAAGACGATATAATTTTGTCTAATGATAATGATTATGAAATTAAAAATCCTAGTGAAAATAATGTTAACAGTGAGGATGACATAAATGGTGATAATGGCTCAAATAATACTTCTAATAAAAATTTAGTTGTTGATGTTTCTATGATGACACGTAGTGAATTTCATAAAATTGCATATAGAGTAATTAAGGATAATTTTTTCCTTGGCGTCGGATTCGGAAATTATGAAAATTTTTTAATGATAAGTGATAATTACAATAAATATATTTCCGGAAAATTTGGCTATCCACATAATAATTTTCTTCATATTTTAGCCGAAACAGGGTTAATGTCTTTAATTGTGTTCGTTTGTTTACAAATTTATTTTATAGGTTACTGTTTTATAAATGGTGTTATATTAAAGCAGAAGGGCTATATTTATATATTATTGACTTTAAGTAGTGTTTTTTTACTGTGTTTTTATGAAAGTTTTTTCTATAATTCTCAAATCGTACCTATTTATATAATATTTGAATTATTGTTGTTTAATTTTTTATCAAATAAAAAATCGATTTCAAAAGAAAGGTAGGGGGTGGTTAATATTATGAAAAGAGTTATGTTTATTTCTAGTGTCGGAGGACATTTAACACAAATATTAGAGTTAAAAAGTTTATTTAACGAATACAATTATGTCTTAATTACGGAAAAAACTGATGTTACTATAAGTATGACGGAAAAGTATAAAATGGAATATTTAAAGTATGGATCTCGAAAATATTTGTTTAAATATATATTTATAGAATTATACAACTTTTTTAAATCTTTTTATTTATTTATTAAATATCGTCCTACAGTTATAGTTACTACGGGTACTCATACTGCTGTATTTATGTGTTATTTTGGATGGATATTTAGAAAAAAGATTATTTATATAGAAAGTTTTGCTAAACGAAATAGTCCTACTTTAAGTGGAAGACTTATTTATCCTATTGCGACGAAATTTATAGTACAGTGGGAAAGTATGTTAAAATTTTATCCAAAGGCCGAGTATTGGGGAGGTATTTATTAATGAAAAGAAAAGCTTTTTTTATAATCGGACTTATACTTTTAATTTTAGGTATTTCTTTTGTTTTAATTCGATATAGTGTTGGTGGACAACAAGTACCAGTATTACTTTATCATCATTTTTTGACAGAAGAAGAGTTATCTAATTTTGATAATCAAGAAAACTATGCTGTTAGCATTGAAAGTTTTGAGTTACAAATGAAATACTTACATGATAATGATTATCAATCAATTACTATGGATCAATTACATTGCTGGCGGGAAAATAAATGCAGTATTCCTTCAAAAAGTTTTGTTATAGCTATTGATGATGGTTTAATATCTTCTTTTCGGTATGCAAATGAAATATTACAAAAATACGGCTATACGGCTACTTTATTTACTATAACTTCAAGAATTACTGATAATGAGGAAGTGTGGGATTCTAGTATTTTACAATATATTAATTCAAAATGTTTAAATAGTGATTCTAATATTGATATTCAGTCGCATACCCATGACTTGCACAAGAAGATAAATGGAGAAAATGCAATTTTAACTAAAACCTATGATGAAATTTTTGAGGATATAAAGACTTCAAAAGAAATAACTGGTTCAAAATATTTAGCATATCCTTTCAATACTTATAATCGTGAGACCTTTAAAGCTTTAAAAGAAAATGATTTTTTATTGGCTTTTAGAGGAACAAATAAAAAAACTTATAAAAATGAATATAAATATATGATTTCAAGAATTTTTGTTAATAATGATTTTGAATATTTTAAATCCATTTTTGAAACAAACGATTTTAATCAAGGAATTTTTGAAAAAGTGAAAAGCGATTTAATTTATATAAAGAAGGAATTGATAGGATGATATTAGTTACATTAGGAACTCAAAAAGAGCCATTTACACGTCTTTTAAGTTATATAGAAAACAGCCATATTGATGATGAAATTGTAGTACAAGCTGGTTATACTAAATTTGAAAGTTCTAAAATGAAAATGTTTGACTTTATTACGTATGATGAAATGAATGATTATGTAAGTAGAGCTGATATTATAATTACCCATTCTGGAACAGGTTCAGTTTTAACACCTTTAAAATTAGGAAAAAAAGTAATTGTTTGTGCTAGATTACAAAAATATGGGGAACATATTGATGATCATCAAAAAGAATTAGTAGAAATCTTTAAGGATGAAGGCTATGTGTTAGAACTTTGTGAAGAAAATAATTTAGATGATTTAATAAATAAAATCCAAAATTTTAAACCCAAAAAGTATCACAGTAATACAAAAATTTTTACCAATAAATTAAAAACAGCTATAGATAATTATATAAAGGATTGACTATGATAAAAAAATTGTGGAATAAATGTTGGGAAATATATCATCAATATGAAGAAATTTTTAATTATTTAATAGTTGGAGGATTAACTACAGTAGTAAGTTTAAGTACTTATTATATTGCCGTATTAACTTTTTTAAATCCAAATATTGGGTGGCAGTTACAAGCTGCTAATGTATTAAGTTGGGTGTTAGCAGTAGCTTTTGCTTATGTTACTAATAGAATATTTGTATTTAAAAGTAAAAGTAAAGATAAATTAAAAGAAGCTATTAGTTTTGTTTCTTCAAGAATTAGTACTTTATTAATCGATATGGGTATTATGTTTGTATTTGTTACTTGGTTAGGTTTTAATGATAAGATAATTAAATTAGTTGTTCAGGTGATAGTTATTATTTTAAATTATGTATTTAGTAAACTTTTTGTATTTAAAAAGGATAGTTGACAGATATTTACATTTTTAGAAAAATAATAATATAAATATAAAATATTTAATTTATAATATAGTTAGGTGATTGGTATGGAAGACCAAGGTAGAAATTATAATTTACATAAGGATAATCCTTATGTAGGTAGAAGAGCTAGATTAAGAATGGCTAGAAGAGAAAGATTAAAAAGATTTCTCGTTAAGACAGCTATGGGGATTATTCTTTTAACAGCTTCTTCAGTAGCTCTTTCAGAAGCTATTAAACAAGCCGCTGATGATAATATTACTGAGCTTAAGAATTTAAATGATTCTTATTATGAAGAAGATTATGATAATTTAAATGATGTTGCTTTAGGAGAGTTAGAAGCGGCTTATGGTGACAATCAAAAAGATGAAAATAATGTTAATGAAGTACCTGAGGAAAAAACTGAAGAACAAATATTAATTCAAAAATATTGTGATATTTTTGAGGTACGCTATGATGTTGTCTATCCAATTATTGCTCGTTTAACTAATGATTTTACAGATCCTTCATACTTAAGTGATTATGCTATTGATGGTTCAACGATGAAAGGTTATTATATTCAATGTGGTAGTAAAGAGGAAGCAATATTAATTAGAGTAAGAGCGATTAGCCAGGTACCAGAAAGATATGGGACAACATTAGAAGAAGTAGCATCTAATAAAGAATATCAATCGGATATGGATTATGCTCATCAAGTTGGTTATTTTTCTACAGTTTTGGAAGTTGACCCTTGTATATCGTATGCTATTTGTATGGCTGAGACAGGGTTTACTAAAGGGGTAGCTGCTAGTAAAAATAATCCAAGTGGAATAAGATTTGGTGATGACTTTGCTAGTTTTCCTAATATAACTGTGGGGATTATTGAACAAATTTGTGAGTCGAAGAAACACGCAGTAAATGATCGAGTTACTCCTGAAGATATAAAACCTTATCACGCTCCGGATGGAGATGGGGAAGTTAATAATTATTGGTTAGATAATGTCAATTATTATTATGAATATGCGACAGAGCATTATGAAGAGTTGTTTGATTTACCAACGGTAAGCTATACAACTAGTACTTTTAGTATTTAAAATCCTTCGGGATTTTTTTATTTGTGTTATAATTAAGATGGTGATACATAATGGAAAAAATAGTAGATGGTAATAAAGCTTGTAGTGAGGTTGCTTATTTATTTAGTGAAGTATGTTCAATATATCCGATAACCCCTTCTTCACCGATGGCTTCCAATATCGATTTATTGACGAAAAAAAAGAAAAATCTATTTAATGACACAGTTAGTGTAATAGAGATGCAAAGTGAAGCTGGAGCAGCCGGGTGTATGCACGGGGCCTTAATTAGTGGAAGTTTAGCGAGTACTTTTACGGCTAGTCAAGGATTACTTTTAATGATTCCCAATATGTATAAAATGGCTGGGGAGATGTTACCAGGGGTTATTCACGTAGCTGCTAGAAGTTTAGCAACGCACGCACTATCAATATTTGGCGATCATCAAGATATCTATGCTACAAGGAGTACGGGGTTTTGTATTTTAGCATCGACTAATGTAAGTGATGCCCAGAACTTAGCGGCGGTGGCTCATTTATCAGCGATAGAAGGTAGTTTACCATTTATTCATTTTTTCGATGGCTTTAGAACTAGTCACGAAATTAATAAAATTGAAAGTATCGATGAAACAGAATTATTAAAATTAGTAAATTTTGAAAAGATATATGAGTTTAAGGATAGAATGCTTAAAGTAGGTAGTAATAAGCAGATGGGAATGGCGGAGAACGAAGATATCTATTTTCAAAGTATGGAAGCTAGAAACGAAGTATATCAAAAAATGCCGGATATAGTTAATACTTATATGGAAAAGATTAATAATTTAACAGGTAGTAATTATCAACCATTTAATTATTATGGTAGTATGATGGCAGAAAATGTCATAGTAGCTATGGGTAGTGTTTGTGATACAGCAAAATTAGTGGTCGATGATTTAGTAAATAAAGGGATTAATGTAGGTTTAATTGAGGTCCATCTCTATCGACCATTTAGTAAGAAATATTTATTAAATGTCTTACCTAAAACCGTTAAGAATATTGCCGTTCTTGATAGAACTAAAGAGGCAGGTAGTGCTGGGGAACCATTATATCTAGATGTAGTTAGTTCTTTGAAAGAAATAGGTATTAATATAGTAGGGGGAAGATTTGGGCTTGCTAGTAAAAATACAACTCCTAGTGATATATATAGTGTTTATCAGATGTTGTTAAGTGGGGAATTAAAAAATAGTTTTACCATTGGGATAGAAGATGATGTAACTAATTTATCTTTACCTAGTTATGATTATAGTTTAGATAGTGGAGCTAAAGAGGTATTGATATATGGCTTTGGCTCTGATGGTATGGTCAGTACGAGTAAAAATATTATGACGGTAATGGGTAAGGATAATTATGTTCAAGGTTATTTCCAATATGATAGTAAGAAAAGTGGCGGAGTAACTGTTAGTAATTTAAGAATTAGTGATAAAGTCATTAATGCTCCTTATTATTGTACTAATCCGGATATGGTAGTAATTACTAAAGGAGAGTATTTATTTAAATATCAGATGTTAAAGGGATTAAAAGATGGGGGAGTAGTATTACTTAATACCAATGTCGATATTAGTAGCGTTGATAGTTATTTACCGGTAGAGTTTAAGGAAGAGTTAAAGGATAAGAAAGCTAAATTATTTATTGTCGATGCAGAAAAGATTGCTTTAGATTCGGGAATTAAAGGTAAGATTAGTAAAATAATGGAAGTAATTATTTTAAAATTCTTAGGACTTAGTAATGTTATCGAAGTGGTTAAAGATTCGATTAAAGAGAAATTTGCTACTAAAGGTGAAGAAATAGTTAAAGCCAATTACCAAGCGGTTGATGAAGCGATGGCTACTCTAGCGGAAGTTAACGTGGATAGTTTAACTTTGGAAGGACCTAAGATGGTGGATAGTGCTAGTGTTATTGACAAGATTAATAATCGAGAAGGGGATAAATTAAAGGTATCCGAGTTAGTTCCTTTCCGGACGGGAGAATTTCCGGGAGCATTATCTAAAAATGAGAAAAGAAAAGTTACAACGATGGTGCCTAAGTGGAATAAGGAAGCTTGTATTCAATGTGGTCAGTGTGCCGCTGTATGTCCGCATGCAGTCATTAGACCATTTATAACTAAAGATAAAGGAATAGATTTATTAGGTAATAGTGAATATAAATATTTAATTAGTGTTAGTGAGGAAGACTGTACAAGTTGTGGATTATGTATTAATGCTTGTCCGGGTAAAGGGGGAGTTAAAGCTTTAGAATTTGGCGTACCTAGTAAGGAAGTTCAAGAAGAAGCTAATTATTATTTTAATAATTATGAAAATCCCCAAGTTATGGATAAGTTTACAATTAAAGGTAGTCAGTTATGTAAACCACGATTTGAATTTAGTGGAGCTTGTGCCGGTTGTGGAGAAACGCCTTATATAAAGATGTTAACTCAATTATTTGGTGGAGAATTAGTAATAGCTAATGCCACAGGTTGTTCTTCAATATATGGTGGCAGTGCGCCATCTACTCCTTATAGTATTCCTTGGGCTAATTCGCTATTTGAAGATAATGCGGAATTTGGTTTTGGAATGCTTGCTACATATAAAAGAGGACATGAAAGAGTTAAAAGAATAATTGAAGAGTCAATGGACTCAGTTAAGGAAAATGTAAAGAATTTATATCAAAGATATTTAGATAATATGGATGATTACCAAATTACGATGGAAGTAAAAGAAGCTTTAAGTAAAGAAGAAATTCCTAATGACTTAAGGAAGATGTTAGATTATATGCCTAAATGTACGGTATGGGCGATTGGTGGCGATGGTTGGGCTTATGATATTGGCTTTGGAGGACTTGATCACGTGCTTTCAAGTAATGAAAACATTAAGGTATTAGTTTTGGATACGGAAGTATACTCTAATACCGGTGGTCAATCGAGTAAGTCGAGTAGATTAGGACAGGTAGCGGAGTTTGCCGACTATGGTAAGAAGACCAATAAAAAAGATCTATTTAGAATAGCGATGAGTTATCCTAATTGTTATGTAGCTAGTGTTAGTTTTGGGGCCAATATGTTTCAAACTATTAAGGCCTTTAAAGAAGCTAATGAACATAAAGGGACGGCTATTATCATTGCTTATGCTACGTGCATCGAACACGGTATTAAAGGTGGTATGAGTAGGAGTATGGATGAGCAAAAATTAGCAGTAGAATGTGGTTATTCAATGCTAATGCGCTATAATCCTGAAAGTAAGGAATTAACTATCGATTCAAGAGAACCTAATTTTGATAAGTATGATGAATTTTTAGATAATGAGGTTAGATACCGAGCTTTAAAAATTAAAGATGCCAAATTAGCGAAAGATGTATTATTACATAATAAAGAATTAGCGATGGAAAGATATGATTATTATCAAAATTTAGCAAAGAAAAACGTCTAGGATATAGACGTTTTTAACTGATTTGACGTTTTCTTTTTAAGGTCTTAATCTGACGGAGTAGACGAGCATGACGAATATCGATAATATCGGTTTGTTCAATAAGTTGTTCATAATGGTTATTTAACAAATTATGTAAATAAGCTAGTTGACTAGTAAATTCTTCATCGTATTGTAGATGCGGATACTTAGTAAATATTTTGTTTTCTAAGATATCTAAAGTGAGGATATTATCGTAAGTTTTATCTAAGGAAGATTTTAGGGCATCTTTACCTTTAGAAATATTATCTAATTCTTGATATGGTATAGCCGGATCTTTAATTAATACCTGGTTCATAAAGCCAAGATGATGGGCGATAAAGAAGCTAATGGAGAATGTTCGGAAATAACGATTTTTAATAAAGGGAAATAAAACTAGCGATGGAGTAACTAAAAGATTAATGATTTTTTGAACTCTTTGTTTTAGAAGATAAGTTTCTATTTTAGTTATATCCGGAGAATTTTGAAGATTAAGTAATTTCTTAATTTCTAATTCGTCTTCGAGAGTTTGGGCTTGATATGTATCTCGTAGTTGTTTTATTGTATCTTGCTCGATGGTGGTAGCAAGTTCATCTTCAGCCATTTGAGTTTTGACTTTTTCTTGATTTTGAATTCTTTGTTTAAGAGATCTTAACTTTTCTTTTTGTTTATTTAATTTGGCTAATTCTTCTTGTGAAAGGGATTTTTCGTGTAAAAGAAGAAAGTCTTCTAAATCATTCAAGAGTTTATTAATTTGGTTAGTTAGAGGAGATAAATCTTGTTCTTTGGGGTTATCTATTTGATTGGTAAGTTGTTTAATTTTAGGTTCTAAATCAGGTATAACAATAGGTGGTTCTTTTACTTTTTCTTTTAAGTCTTTTGGTTCTTTCGGTTTATCCTCTACTTTATCTTCAACTTTAGTCTCGATTTTCGTTTCTACTTTTGGCGGAACTGCTTCTTTTTCTAGATGTTGGTCAACTGTGACACTTTCTATTACTGGTACTTCTAAAGGTTTAGCAACATCTTCGATAGGTGGAATGGGTTCATCAGGATGGGTTTCGATAACAATGTCGTCGTTTAATTCCGTAAGTTTTGGGCTAGCGTCATTGTCAAAAGATAGAGTTGCATCTACTGGGGCATCGTCTAGTGTTTTCTCTTTAGGAGGTAGTTGAATGTTTTCTTTAACGTGGGGAGCATCTAAATTACTAACTGGAACAACTGCGATTACTTTTTGTTTATGGGGTGTTACTAAGGGGTGGATATCTAAGTAGTTATCAACTGTCTCTTGAACTAATTTAGGTAATTCCGGGTTGGTTAAGTGGGGTGATAAAGTGGGAATTACCTGTTCTTTTAAGGTAGATAATTCAGTTTTATTAGTAATAGAAAGGGCAGCTAGGTCATAATGTTTTTTCTCGATTAAGTAATCATCGATGAGATGATCTAAATAAGCGATGTAGTTATTAGCATTAGTGGTATCGATATTACTAGTACTAATGGCTTGTTTTAGCTGAGCATCTTTAGTTATGGACGTAGTAGACGGCACTTGTTTATTATTAACTTTATCTATAGCTTTGTTAGTTGGTTTAAATAAGTTAAATATACTTTTAAGAAAAGCGATTAAATAGATAAATATTTTCTTGAGGATTTTCATAAAAATCACCAATCATATTGTAACACAATTTTTAAACACAAAAAAGGAGTTGTCCCCCTGAGAAACAACTCCAAAAAAGAATAAAAAGGGGTTGGCTAGTGTGATACTAGCACCAATTCGCTATAAAGTGAACTGGTGAGTAATATACTAATTCATAAAGGTAATTTTGTCAACAAAAAATTGCAAAAATTTTAATAAAAATTGCAAAAATTTTAATAAATTTTTAATAGTAAAACGTATGTATGAATGGTATAATTTTTATAGGTGACTAATGATGGAGTTGGAATTAGTAAAAGGGATTGGGAATAAGTATTTAGGAATATTAAATAAAATGAAAATTACGACAGTTGAAGATTTACTTACGTATTATCCTTTTAGGTATCAAGTATATCGCTTGGGGTGTTTAGCGGGGAATAATGTTCAGATAACAGTTAAAGCGATAGTAGAAGGAGAAGTAAAAGTATCTTATATTAAAAGAAATCTTAATCGGTTAGAATTTAGAGGTTTAGTTGATAGAAAGTTAATTAAAGTAGTAATTTTTAATCGGGCTTTTTTAAGGAATAAAATTACTATTGGAAGAGAAATTATTTTAGTAGGTAGGTATGATGAAAAGAAGAATACTTTAGTAGCAAGTAATATTATGTTTGAAAAGATGAATGAAGGAAAAGTAGAACCGGTATATCATGTGATTAATGGGATTAGTAGTTCGACATTAAGTAATTTTATCGATAAGGTAATGGATTATGCTGAGGAAGTAGAAGATACTATTCCTTATAATATTAAGAATCAGTATGAATTTATGGATAAGGGGAAAGCGATAGAGATTATTCATCATCCTTTAAGTGGGGAGAGTTTAAAACAAGCACGGGTGAGATTGGTATACGAAGAGTTCTTTCAGTTTATGTTTAAGATAAATTATTTAAGATATAAATATTTAGCAAATAATAAAGGGATTAGTAGAACTGTCGATTATGATAAAGTAAGGGAGTTTATCGATGGCTTAGGATTTAAGTTAACTGTAGACCAAGAAGAAGCAGTTAAAGATATCTATGATGATTTGATAAGCGATAAAAGAATGAATCGGTTGATATTAGGAGACGTCGGTAGTGGGAAAACGATAGTGAGTATTATCGCGGTCTATATAAATTATTTAAGTGGGATGCAAAGTGCAATGATGGCACCGACGGAAATATTGGCAATGCAACATTACGAGAACATCGTTAAATTATTTGCACCTTTAAACATTAAAGTCGGGTTGCTAGTAGGAAGTATGAAGAAGAAGGAAAAAGATTTAGTTATTGCCGGTTTAAAAGATGGTACTATCGATGTGATTGTAGGAACGCATGCTTTAATTAGTGAGGGAGTAGAATTTAATAATCTCGGTTTAGTCATTACGGATGAGCAACATCGCTTTGGAGTGAATCAGAGAAGTAATTTACAAAATAAGGGTCATTTGTGTGATGTATTATATATGAGTGCAACGCCGATTCCAAGAACGTATGCATTAACAATTTATGGGGATATGGATACATCTTTTATCAAAACTAAACCAATGGGTCGAAAAGAAATTATTACGATAGTTAAAAAGGAAAGGGATATAAAGGAAGTACTGTTTAAATGTTTAGAGTGTATTAAAGCGGGACAGCAGATATATGTTGTAGCACCATTGATTGAAAGTGGAGACGATGCAGATTTAAACGATGTAAATATCTTGAAAGATAAATTTGATATGGCTTTTAATGGTAAAGTTAAAATTGGTATTTTACACGGGAAGATGAAACCGAAAGAGAAGGATGAGGTGATGGAGAAATACAAAAATGGGGAGATTAAAATTTTAATTAGTACGACGGTAATTGAAGTGGGAGTAGATGTTAAAAATTCGACGATGATGATAATTTTTAACGCAGAAAGATTTGGGTTAGCTACTTTACATCAATTACGAGGACGAGTAGGGCGGAATGATATTCAATCATATTGCTATTTAATATGTAATCAAGATATTGAAAGACTTAAAGTAATGGAAAGCAGTAACGATGGATTTTATATTAGTGAAAAAGATTTTGAAATGCGGGGACAGGGCGATTTATTTGGTATTCGACAGAGTGGGGACATGGCTTTTAAAATCGGCGACTTGAGAAGAGATTATAAGATTTTGTTACAAGCGAAGAAAGATGCGGTTAAATTTATTGAAGAAAATGTAGATAGTGGATTTGCAAATTTTAAAACTTACCGTGATATTGCCCGTGAAATGGCCTTTATTGACTAGGGCATTAAAAATTGTTTGACAATTAATTAAATTCGTTATATCATTTTATTAGCATAACGATATGTTATGCTGGATATCACTCTTACGATTTTACGAAAGTGAGAGGTATATCAACCAAAACCCCCTGAAGAGAGCGAAAGCTCTCATTTTTGTTTGTTTTAAAGGGTTTTTGCGATATGAGATTTTGTCTAGGCGACATTTAGGCGACATTTTTATAATTAGCGACTTATTTTATGAAGTAATG
>CANQMM010000022.1 GCA_947624955.1 uncultured Bacilli bacterium
TATTCATTAGATACTTTCTTCATAATACTATCATGCACTCTTTTAGGAAACTGTTCATCATTATAATCTTTATCAAGGTATAAATTTACAATATTATATCCGTCTTCTTCATCTATTTCCTCAATACTATTTAATATTCGAATCTTTAAATAATGCTCAGTATCAATTATCATTTTAAATAGTACAATTCTAGTTCTATAATCTATAATTGATAAGTCTTTCAAGTAGGCAAAATCTAAATCAATATATTTGCCTATTGATTCCCCACATTGATACTTAACAAAATTATTTTTATATGATGTTACATTAAAATAATTATTGTTTTCTCTAAGATACTGTTCAGCATCTTTTTCTCTACATTCTTCAAATTTAATATTTTTACCTTTTAAATAAGGAACCAATTCTGAAATTTTCATCATAGGTCTTAAAGTATTTGCGGTAGATTTTTCAATCATATTATCCCTTCCTGTCAATGTTATATTTAATTCATTTTTTCATACAATTTTGAATATATAACAAAAGGCTTATGCCAATCACGATAGTATCGCATAATTGCCTCTCTTGATGGTAGTCCTAATGAAACTAATTCTTTTGCAGCCGATGGTATTTTTTGACCATCTTTAATATATTTTAAAATAATATCATCAATTTCTTGTTTAGAAAACTTGGCTTTTTTCTTTTTTAATATGCATATATTATATTTTTTACAAAATGATTCAATGCTTCCAAAATTACGATAAATAACACTTTGAGATATTGGAAATGCTCTAAACAAATCTTTCGTTGTTTCAAATTCTTTTCTAGAATTTAAAGTTTCATTAACTGCTCTATCAATTTCTTTCATAGTGATTAATACGTTACGATGCGATACTTCAGAACCAATTATCTTTTGATAATTTTCTAATGATCCAAAATATCTATATATTACTTTTACATCGGGCATATTATTTGATGAGTTTAAATCTTTTTGCCTAATCTTTCCGTTTTTGTTAACAAATGCTTTCCCAACTTGAATTGCATCTTCACGGGACCATTGATTTCTCACTTTTAAATTAAACATATTTGATTTTAATTCATTTAACCCACCAAATTCTGGATAGTATTTAATTAAACAAGGATAGGATGGCAAATTATTTTTTACTTTTAAATCCTTTTCAAAAATATCGCCATATTCATTTATATATTTTTCTAATGCATCTTTTATTGTATCTCTATTCCATATAATTTTTTCTTTAATATTAAATGCCTTTTTCAATGTCTTAAAATCACCATAATACTTCGTAACATAACAAAATGATGGCAAATTGTTATATTCTCTAGAAAAATCTGCTTTAGTTATATTTCCTTTGGACTCGATAAATTTTGAAATTAATAAATCAAATGATTCTTTTGTAATTCCGCCGTTGGTTGTTAAATTATCTTGTATACTGATAGTTTCATCTTCTATATTATTTTGTTCATCAACATTTATACCTTCTAAAAATTTTCTGACTTTTTCATCGAGTAAAAAGTCATTTAATTATTTATCATTCTTTTTCAAATTACAACTTGAACATAAGATTTGACAATTATCTTTTGCAGATTTTCCGCCTTTAGCAAATGCCTCTATATGATCAAAATGACCTTCATTTATCGATTTTAATTCTTTACCACAAATTTCACAACAAATTCTACCATTATTTTTTTCAAGATTATTTCTAACGACAGCGTATTTAATAGAATCCGAAAAATTTCTCATAGTTCACCTCTAGTTATATCATATATTATTTATAGCACAATTTCAATTATGCTTTTAATTACCTTAATATAATTGTAAGCAAAAATCAGATGTTTTCTGCTGCTCGATTTATAATGTTATATAATAAATCATTAATTTTTTCCCAATTTTATTCTTTTTTATTACTTTCTCTTTAAGTAGGGAAATTTTCTTAATATTTTTATTTTACTAACTAAAAAAGACTAAGCAAAAACTTAGCCTTTAATCATCTATTATTCTCCTTGTTTCTCTTTAATAGAAGCTTGAGCAGCAGCAAGTCTAGCAATTGGTACTCTAAATGGAGAGCATGATACATAGTTTAAACCTACTTGATGACAGAATTCTATAGAAGCAGGGTCACCACCGTGTTCACCACAAATACCTAATTTAAGGTCAGGACGAGTTTCACGACCTAATTTAGCAGCCATTTTAACTAATTTGCCTACACCATTTTGATCTAATTTAGCAAATGGATCTGATTCATAAATCTTATTTTGATAATAAGCATCTAGGAATTTACCAGCATCGTCTCTTGAGAACCCAAATGTCATTTGAGTTAAATCATTAGTACCAAATGAGAAGAATTCAGCAGATTCGGCAATTTCATCGGCTAGTATAGCCGCTCTTGGGATTTCAATCATTGTACCAATATGATATTCCATATTAGAATTCTTTTCTTTCTTAACTTGTTCAGCTGTTTCAACTACGATATTTTTAACAAAATCTAATTCTTTCTTTTCACCAACTAATGGTATCATAATTTCTGGAGTAATGTCATACCCATCTTCAGCGTGAACTTCGATAGCTGCTTCCATTAAAGCTCTAGTTTGCATTCTCGCAATTTCTGGATAAGTTACCGCAAGACGGCAACCACGATGTCCCATCATTGGGTTAAATTCGTGTAAGTCAGCGCATTTTTGTTTTAAATGTTCAACTGTAACACCCATATCTTTTGCTAAAGCAATAATATCATTTTCTTCCGTTGGTAAGAATTCGTGTAGAGGTGGGTCAAGATAACGTACAGTCATTGGTAGACCTTTTAATTCTTTATACATTGCTTTGAAATCATTCTTTTGGAACGGAATTAATTCATTTAGGGCTTCTTCTCTTGCTTCAACAGTTTCCGAAAGAATCATTTTACGAATCTTTGGAATTCTTTCTTCTTCGAAGAACATATGCTCTGTACGGCATAGACCAATACCCTCAGCACCTAATCTTACGGCATTACGAGTATCTCTTGGATTATCGGCGTTAGTACGAACTTTTAAAGTTCTAAATTTATCAGCCCATTCCATAATCCGGCCAAAGTTACCTGTAACTGATGCTTCTTCAGTAGCAATTTCGCCTTTATAAATCTTACCTGTAGAACCATCTAGAGAGATATAGTCACCTTTATGGAAAGTATACCCACCTAATTCAAATTCTTCTTTTTCTTCATTAATTTTAATGTCGCCACAACCTGATACACAGCAAGTACCCATACCACGGGCAACAACGGCAGCGTGAGATGTCATACCACCACGAACGGTAAGAATACCTTGAGCAGCAACCATCCCTTCGATATCTTCTGGTGTAGTTTCAAGACGAACAAGAACAACTTTTTCACCTTTACCACCGTTACCTAAAGCTTTAGCTTCTTCAGCAGTAAAGACGATTTTACCCGTTGCAGCACCAGGAGATGCAGGAAGAGCTGAACCAATAACTTCCCCATTTTTTAGGGCTTCTTTATTGAAAGTTGGATGTAATAATTGATCTAGGGATTTAGCTTCAATACGAAGTACGGCTTCACTTTCACTAATCATGCCTTCATCCACCAGGTCGCAAGCAATATTGATAGCGGCTTCAGCAGTTCTCTTACCATTTCTAGTTTGTAAGAAATATAATTTACCTTCTTGAATAGTAAATTCCATATCTTGCATATCACGATAGTGATTTTCTAGCTTCGTAGCTAATTCCATAAACTCTTTATAACACTCAGGCAAATCTTCAGCTAATTTAGTAATAGGTTGAGGAGTTCTTACACCGGCAACAACGTCTTCACCTTGGGCGTTAATTAAGTATTCACCATAAATACCCTTTTCACCGGTAGATGGGTTACGAGTAAATGCGACCCCTGTACCTGATGTATCACCCATATTACCAAATACCATTGATTGAACATTGACAGCTGTTCCCCAATCGCTTGGAATATCATTCATTCTTCGATAAACGATTGCTCTTGGATTATCCCATGAACGGAATACTGCTTTAACGGCTCCCATTAATTGTTCAGTTGGATCTTGAGGGAATTCTTCACCATTCATCGCGTCTTTATAAACGGCTTTAAATCTAGTTACTAATTCTTTTAAATCATCGACGGTAAGTTCAGTATCATATTTGATACCACGGGCTTCTTTGACTTCGTCGATAATTTTTTCAAAGTAAGATTTAGGAACTTCCATAACAACATCAGAATACATTTGAATGAAACGGCGGTATGAGTCATAAGCAAATCTTGGATTGCCAGTTTTTTTTGCAAATCCTTCAACAGCGTCATCATTTAACCCTAAATTAAGGATAGTATCCATCATACCAGGCATCGAAGCTCTAGCTCCACTTCTTACAGATACTAATAATGGATCATTGTTATCACCAAATTTTTTACCTTGAATTTCTTCGATTTTTTTAAGAGCTTCAAAGATTTGACTTTGAATTTCCGCACTTATTTCTTTTCCGTCATTATAATATTCGGTACAAGCTTCAGTTGTAACCGTAAAACCTTGAGGAATAGGCATTCCTAAATTAGTCATTTCGGCTAAGTTAGCTCCTTTACCTCCTAGTAGATTGCGCATATCTTTATTGCCTTCGCTAAAAAGATAAACATATTTCTTCATATATACACTCCTTTTCTTTATATACAATACATTAATGATTATAACAAATATCTTTTAAAAAGATGAGTAAATTGCCGTTTTTTGACAAAAATAGACACTATTTTTTAATCCGAGGATGAGTTTTAAGATATACACTACGTAATCTTTCGTTACTAATATGTGTGTAGATTTGGGTAGTACTTAATGATTCGTGACCGAGAAGTTCTTGGACGCTTCGGAGTTTGGCTCCTTCATTAAGTAAGTGCGTAGCAAAGGTATGTCTTAAAGTATGGGGCGAGATTTTATTTTTTAAACCGGTTTTAAAGCATAAATCCGTGATGATGTTTTCAATACTCTTACGTGACAACTGCGCATTTTTAGTATTTAACAATAGGTAGTCAGTACTACTTTTAAAGTTATCTCTAGTAAGAAGATATTCTTCGATAGCTTTAAGAGCATAATCACCAAAGTAGGTAATTCGCTCTTTATGACCTTTACCCACTACTCTAATACTATGATTTGAAAAATCGATATCTTGAAGACGGACATTAGATAATTCACTAACCCGTAAGCCAGTAGCATATAGTAACTCGAGAATCAAAAGATTGCGTTTACCATATTTCTCATCATTAATGGCAGTATTTAATAGTTTTTCTAATTCTTCATAAGTTAAATAATTGGGTAAATGGCGGCTTTGTTTAGGGTTTTTAATTAAAAGAAAGGGGTTAAACTCTAAGACTTTTTGACTGACTAAATAGTTATAGAAACCGCGAAGCGTGGTAACAGCATGGGCAATACTTGATGGTTCGTGTTTACTCTCTTCTAAAAACTTTAAATAGTTTCGGATGTCTTGCTTAGTTATTTTTTGAAAATCTAGTTTTTCCTTAAGGAGATATGTTTGAAAATTATTTAATTCATTGTGGTACGACAAGCAAGTATTCTCACTATAATTGCGTTCTTTAGATAAGTAAATAAGATATTCTTTTAAATATTTATTCATACTTCACCTCGATTATAAAAGATGAGTTAAACTCATCTTCTTTTAAGTTTGAATGTTTCCCCCGCTTCAGGACCATCTAAGGTATCTTCTTCGTCTAAGACAGTTATTTTTTTAGCGGCATCACGAGGAAGTAATCCTTCAATACCGTACATCTCGGCTAGTTCCTCTCGAGTTAAAAATTCCTCTCTTATTTCGGTAACATCGGTATCAAAATCGCCATTACCAATAGTCAATTCACGATTTTGACGAGCTTCTGCGGCATAGTCGGTTGGTGTAGGCATTGCTTCTCTTGCTTTAGTTTGTTCTGCTTCCAATCTTTTTAAGATGGAATAAAGTTGTTCATGCGAACGAGCGGCTAAATCCTCATAATCGTAATTAGGTTTAATGGCCATTATTCTTCTGATTATATCTTCACTATCTGATAGATAATCCATAACCTATCACTTCTTTTCTAGTTATAAATTAGCAAAAACTTGATGATTTGTCAATGAACTAGATCAATGTATCGATAAATTTAAAGATTTCATCGATACCATTAGTCATTAACTTTTCAATTCCTTTACTTACTTTTACTCCGACATTCGACATTTTACTAGAGTAATCGACATAGTCATCTTCAAGATAATCTTTTACATCGACGGCCACCCCATTTTGAACATCGTTTTCAAATTCGGCAATCTTCTCTTCAGTAAGGCGAACTTTATTGCCGATTTTAGTTTCGTAATAACCACTTTCTAAAGCTAAGTATAGGGCAATAAAAATGATAAAGGCGATGGTAAAGGGATACCAAAAAAATTTAGTTTTATCATTTTTCTTCATTAGTTTTCCTCCTTAAGATACTCGTTGATTACTTGCGCTAACAAATTGATGGTGTTACTTGCCTCTTCTATTGTATTATATTGACCGCCAAGTTCGATTAGAACACTATTCGGAGATATATCTTGATTATATATTCCATTGACGCCTGGACCTTCTTTTAAGTAGATTCCCCGCGATAAGTTGGCGTTTAAGGTTTTAATTTTATCGTTAAGAGTGTTAGCTAATTCAAGATTTTCACTGTAGTTTTCGTGTTCTTTACCGACAACAAATAAAACTTTAGCGTAAGTAATCGTACTTTTAACATAAGTAGTTTTATCATAATCGGAGGAATCACGATGCAAATCGATAAATAACTTAAGACTCGGATAATCTTTTTTAGCTTGTTCGACTAAAGGCCGGGTGGCATCATATGAGCGGTAGTATGGCCAATTATTGGTAGTTAAAATAGCATTGATATCGGTCGTTTCGACAATAGTTGGGACACCTAAATCCATCAGTTTTTCTCTTAGGAGGTAGCTAGCCATCAAGACATTGGGTTCGATATTGTAATCAGCTAGAGCTTTCGCATCATAACTTTCCGTTTGATGAGAGTTATAGATATATACCAAGGGCTTACTGACATTTGAAGGATTAGGATCTTCAATATATTCACTCGTATTACCGGGGCTTTCAATATCGGTATGGAGTTCTTTAAAAGTTACTAAATCATTTAGAGAATAGCGAAGGATTGAAGATGGTTGCTTAAGGCTAATGTTAAAGATATTATTTAAAGAACTAGCCGTATTTTCGGTACTCAAATGGTGTAAAATTAAATAATTCATAAATGTTTCATTAGATAGTTTTGTCTTTAACTCCCGATTAAATAAGAGTTTAACCGTAATGATAAAGGAAATAAAAATGATGAGAGTAAGAAGAATAATGATTTCTAATTTAAAAAGAGATGGATTACGCGTTTTAAAACGTTTTTTCATATAATCACCTTCTTGTTACATTGTATTAATTAAGACATAAAAAAATTGTCGGATTTAACTAAAGAAGTAACTATTTAAACTACTCGCAATCACTTCACTTGTTCTTTCGACAATTTCGTTAATATTTAAACTAGTATATAGATCGTTTTCGTGATGAAAATACAATGGCGAACCAATAGCTATTAGTGGAATGTTAAAAGTATTTTTCGTGATTTCTTGATTAGTACTTAGACTAGAACCCGGAATAATTCCGGTATCAGTAATTTCAATGGTATTATTTAAACGTTGCTTACTAACGGTTTCTAAAGAATCGATAAAAATAATTAAGGATGGTTTTAAATCTTTAACAAGCATTTTGATTAGTTTAAAAGAACTTATTCCGGTTTTGCCAATAACCTCAGGCGTAAATAAAGCAACTTTCGGAATAGTAATAAAGTTATCGTAGTGATTAGTGGCAATTAATTTATTAATCGTTTTTGGGCCTAAGGAATCGCCAATAATACTACTATTACCTAAACCGATAATTAGGACCGGTCCATTACTGTGATATTTTTTGCCAAGGGCTTTTAAAGCTTTGATAATTTTATTTTTAATTAATCGAGGACTTTGATACAAGACTTTGGCATTATAATTAATCGTGAAGTAGTCGCCTGCCGGGTTTTTAAAGAGATTTTTATTTTCTTCATTAAGGGTAAACTGTTGGGAGGAGACGGAACTTTTCTTCTTCTCTTCATATTTTAAATGATTATTTTTAATAATTTCTTCAGCGGTATCGATAAACAAATAACGATGCATAATATCACCCATTAGTTAGTATGGTTTAATTAGGAAGTTTTATTACTTGCATTATATAGAGATTTTTGATAAAATCTTTATGTATTTAGGAAAGGAGCGACATTGATGCCAAATATTAAGAGTTCTAAAAAGGCTGTTAAAGTTATTGCTAAAAAAACGGATAATAATCACGAACTTAAAGCAACAGTTAAAAATTCGATTAAGAAATGTGAAAAAGCAATTGCTAGTAAAGATGCCCAAGCTGCTAACCTAGCTTGTAAAGAAGTACAAAAGAATATTGATAAAGCTACTGCTAAAGGCTTAATGAAAAAGAATACAGCAGATAGACAAAAATCAAGACTAAATAAAAAAGTTAAAGACATGAAGTAATTAGTTTTGCTTCATTTTTTATATTAGTTTTTAGAAGGTGATCTTATGAAAAAAATTATAATTCTTTTAATTATAATTGGGACTTTTGGGGTGGTTTTGTATAATATCGATCCAATCGCGAGGACGGTTGGTGGGTTTATGAACGGTTATAAAAAGGTAGTCATTGCTCCAAGTGATGATTATAAAAAAGAAGACAGTTTTCTGTTTGTTAAACCGGTTAGTGATTATATTCCCTATAGTTATAATGATTTAATTAATATTTATTATAGCTTTATCAATAATGGATGGGATTCTTTTACTTTCTATTGCCCTAGTGAATATAAAGAGTGTTTAGATGATGTTGAAAAAATTCGGAAAGATAAAATATTACTTTCTAATATAAATAATTTTGCTCATCCTTTTAATTCTTATGAAAATATTAATACGGCCCCTAATAGATTGGGCGAGGTTACGCTAAAATCAACTAAACTCTATAGTGATGAGGATATTGCGCAAATTAATGAAAAAGTAGATGAAATTATCGATGAGTTATTTATCGGGGAAGATGATTTAGATGATACGGCAAAAATTATGAAAGTTCACGATTATATCATCAATAATACGAGATACGATATAGATAGAGCTAATGATGGCGAGAGTCCTTACCGAAGCAATACGGCTTATGGAGTGTTATTTGATGGGTATGCTGTATGTAGTGGGTATGCTGATACAATGGCGATATTCTTATCGAAACTAGGTTATACTAATTATAAGATTGCCACAGATGAGCACGTTTGGAATGCCGTGTACTATCAAGATGAAACCGGAAAGATGAAATGGGCACACGTCGATCTTACTTGGGATGACCCCGTCGATTATGAAAATCCGAGTGTCAATTATTTAAAACATAAATATTTCTTAGTAAATAATAGTACATTATTTGAAGAAGATGCCTCTAAAACTGATGAAAACCAAACTTACGCCAATCATAAATTTGATCAATCGGTATATTTAGAATTTAAAGAAGACTAAAAATTAATTTAGTCTTTTTCAATGTAATTAACTACCGCGTTTATCGTATTAGTAAAATCTGCATAATCGGTAGTAAACCATTTTACCGGGAGTTGATGACGGAAGAAAGTATATTGTCTTTTGGCATAGTTCCGAGTATTTTGTTTTATTTTAGCAATGCTATCTTTAAAAGTACATTCATCATTAAAGAAGGAGATTAATTCTTTATAGCCAATAGCCGATTGTAGTACTCGACTAGAAGGATATTGACGATATAAATCTTTTACTTCATCTACTAAGTCAACTAGCATCGTATCAAAGCGAGAGTTAATCTTTTCATAAAGTATTTCTTGGTCAGTTGTTAAGCCGATAAAGTAAACATCATTATAAATAATCGATAAATCTTTTGGCTTTTGATAAGTAGATTTTTGAATTTTATTGAGACATCTAACTAAACGCCGACGGTTATGGGAATCGATAACAATAGTATTATCATAAGCCATAATCTTTTCATAAATTTGTTCATTAGTAAGAGACGCGAAGTCCATATCTTTGGAGGCCTCGCTAGTTAGTTCATAATTATATAGGGCTGCTTTAATGTATAAACCGGTGCCACCGACGATAATAGGAACTTTATTTCTTTTTTGGATGGCGGCAATAGCTTCGCGGCAGTCTTTTTGATAATTATATAAATTGTATTCTTCACAAGGAGAACAGATATCGATAAGATGGTGCGGTATTCCGCTTTTTTCTCGCTCCGTTACTTTAGCCGTACCAATATTCAACCCGCGGTAAACCTGCGTCGAATCAGCATTGATGATTTCACCATTATAAATTTTAGCTAACTCGATACTTAGTTTGGTCTTACCGACCGCTGTCGGACCTACTAGGACAATAATCATAAACTCACTTCCTTTAATTTTATTATACTTTTTATTTTTTATTTGTAAATACATGTTATAATTATTTAAGCGAGGTCAATACTGATGAAAGACGAAGAAAAATTAGATAAACACGAATTATGGAAAAATATTAAACGTTCTTATAAATATGCGAAGAAATTTAAAAAGAGCTTTATTATCTTTGCGATATTTTCGATATTACTAGCAATAATGAGTGCTATTTCTCCCCTACTCAATGCTAGGATGCTAATAAATTTACAGGGAGGATTTTTAAAACAATTAGTAATAGTAGCGATATGTGTATTTTCGGTCGAGGTTTTAAGTGATCTATCATCATATATTTCCCGAAAAAGTTCTTTTAGATTTTTTAGAGAGACATTACGTGAGGTTCAAGTCGATTTAGCTAGAGAAACTTTAAAAATTAAAAATAAAGTATTAGACCAAAAGTCGACAGGAGTTTTTATTGAAAGACTTAGTAAAGATACAGGAAGAATTACGGATATTTTTAGTGAACTATTATATATTGGCAATGATTTACTAACGAATATTGGAATATTATTCGCCGTATTTATGGTAAGTAAAATTATTTTCGCCTATTTTATGATAACATTATTAATTTTATTTATTATTAACCGGATCAGAATTAAATTATATTTTAATCACGATAAAGAGTACCGAAAAATTAGTGAACAAGGTACAGGATTAATTACCGAGTTAGTAAGAGGTATTAGGGACATTAAAGTACTCAATGCCGAGAAGCCTTTTATGGAAAATGTCGAAAGGAAGATTAACGATATTAACCGGAAAAGATATGATATGTTTAATGTAACTCGAATTTATGATTTATTTGTAGGAATTATTTGGGATTTAGCTAATTTATTATTGATTGTTCTTGGGGTATATCTCATTAAAATTGATTTATTATCGACGGCGAGTTTAGTAGTCATCTATATGTATAGCAGTCGCGTATTTAATTTAGTTTATTTTTCTACGCATTTCTTAGAAAGTATGAAAGACTTTAATTTAAGTGCGAATCGGGTTTTTGAAATAATCGATGGAGGCGAGTTTGAAAAAGAAGAATTTGGTACTAATGCGTTAAAGAAGGTTAAAGGAGATTTTGAATTTAGACACGTCAATTTTGCTTATACGGATAAGGAAGTATTACACGATGTATCGTTTAAAGTCCAAGAAGGGACAACGGTAAGTTTTGTAGGAAAAAGCGGGAGTGGTAAATCGACGATATTTCAATTACTAGCAAAAATGTATGACGTTAATGAAGGACAAATCTTGATTGATGGTATCGATATTAAGACGTTAAATAAAGATACTATTAGAGGAAATATTTCAATTATTAATCAAAGCCCTTACATATTTAATATGAGTTTTAAAGATAATATGAAAGTTATTAAAGAAAATGTTACGGATGAAGAAATAGTCACAGCGTGTAAAAAAGCTTGTATCCACGATTATATTATGAGTTTACCTAACGGTTATGATACGATTGTGGGTGAAGGCGGTATAACGTTATCCGGAGGTCAAAAACAAAGACTAGCGATTGCCCGGGCGTTCTTGCAAAAGACCAAGATTATCTTATTCGATGAAGCAACTAGTGCGCTAGATAACGAAACGCAAAAACATATTCAAGATGCCATCGATAACTTACAACACGAATATACAGTTTTAATTATTGCCCATCGCCTTTCAACGGTGATTAACAGTGATAAAATTATTTTTATCGATGAAGGTAAGATTATCGATAGCGGAACTCACCAAGAGTTAATGAAGAAAAATCAAGAATATAAGCAATTATATGAATTGGAACTAAATAAATAAAGGTGTCATAGAAAACACCTTTTTCAGTTCATTACTCTTTTAAACATTCTTTCTAAATCATAAATACTAAATTTTATGATTGTTGGTCGACCGTGAGGACAATTATAAGGATTATCGGTTGCACATAGTTCATCGAGGATTTCTTCCATTGCTTCCATACTGATATGCATATTGGCTTTAATACTCATTTTACAAGCTAGAGTTATCGCGATATGCTCGTTAAATTTAACGGGATCAAACTTCTTAGAACTATTAGCGACAATATCGAAGATATGGCGAATACTTTCTTCTTCATAGCCTTCTTTTAACCAAGTAGGATGGGCTTTAACCGTAAGGGTATTAACACCAAATTCTTCAATATCAAAACCAATATTAGCTAAATCTTGTAAGTGGTCTTTAATCGTAATAAAATCGCTCGAAGATAGTTCAATCGTTATAGGAAATAATGGCGATATTTTGGCGACATCTTTCTCTTTTAGCCGTTTTAAATATCTTTCGTAGTTAATTCTTTCTTGAGCAGCGTGTTGGTCGATTAAGAACACTCCCGTCTCATTTTGGGCAATGATATAGGTACCTAAAGCAAGTCCAACAGGATAAAGTTTAAGATTTTTCATCTCTTCGTTAATGACAACCGGTGCATCATTACTATCTTCGGCAATAGCAAAATCGAAAGTTGTCTGATTGTCAGGATAAGTACTCTCTTTATCTGGGGTAGTTTCTTCGACAATATTAGTAATAATCTCTTCTTTTTCTTTACTTGGAGCATACGGGGTATTTCGAACCGCACTAGGGATGAGCAGATTTTGATAGAGGACGTCTTTAATTGAATTAATTAATAAATTGGCTAACTCCCCTATTTTACTTAACTTAATATCTTGTTTAGTCGGATGAATATTGACATCAATTAAGGTAGGATCTGTCTCGATATTAAGGACAACTACGGGATATTTAATGTCCGGTTTATAAGTATAATAAGCATCATTAATCGCCCGATTTAAATCATTATTTTTAACGATACGACCATTCACAATGGTAATCATATAATTACGATTAGATTTTAAAATTTCCGGTTTACAGATGTAACCACTAACTTCGTAATCGTCATTGGCACATTCAACTTTAAGCATTCTTGATGAAATAGCTAAGCCAAAGATTTCGTGAATGGCTTTTAGTAAATTGCCGCTACCGCTCGTTTTTAATAGGACTTTTTCATTATTTGTTAAAGTAAATTTAATATCCGGTTTAGATAGAGCAAGCCGTTCTAAGAAAGAGACACTATAAGATAGTTCAGCGGGTTCACTTTTTAAATATTTAAGTCGAGCCGGGGTGTTATAGAAAAGATTAGTAACCGTAATTTCTGTACCGGTACGAGCATCTGATGCAGACTCTTCAATAACTTTACCACCTTTAAGATGGATAAGTGTGCCAACACTCCCCTGCCCTGTTTGCATAACTACTTCGGAGATGGAAGCAATACTCGGTAAAGCTTCGCCACGAAATCCTAAAGTATTAATAAAAAACAAATCGTTTTCATTTAATAATTTACTGGTGGCGTGACGAGCAAAGGAAAGTTCGGCATCTTCTTTAGTCATTCCACTACCGTTATCAGTAACTTTGATTGATTTTAAACCGCCATCTAATAGAGCAACAGTGATTTCCGTAGCACCGGCATCAATACTATTTTCGACGAGTTCTTTAACGATGGAAGCACATTTTTCCACTACTTCGCCGGCGGCAATCTTATTAGCTAAATTTTCACTCATTATTTTAATCTTATTCATACTACTAATCCTTTCTAAATAAAGAATCTCTAATTTCGATTAAATCTTGATTATTACTCAATATCGTCACGGTACAAGCATTTTTTACATTGATAAATCCTAAACCTTTAATGACGATATCACTATTATTAGGTACTTTAATTTGAACTTCTTTTAAATCTTGATATTTACGGAGATTATAAATTCTTTCAATTTCAATTAAATTACTTAGGTAAAGTGTTATACTTGTCATTTCCGAAAAATTGAATACTAGTTGTTTTTCAATTACGATACTCATAAGCGGTTTTAGCTGATAAGTAATTGGACTAATAAAGTTCTTAGGATTAATTTTTTTAATTAATTCGATGTCATTAGGATTATAGAATGTATTCTGATAAGTAAACCCGGGTGAATCGATGACAGTTAAATCATCAGATAATTTTATTTTGATGAAATCTAGAGTAGTATTAGGTACCATACTCGTAGTTATTTGAAAATTACTCGTCATTTTAGTATTAATTAAATGATTGATGAATGTCGATTTACCGGAATTAGTATAACCTAATAGATAAATATTCGAGGAATTAAATTTATCAATGATATTATAATTATAAGATTTCTTGGTACTTAAAAAATAGATATCCTCTTTGAGATGATAATAATCTTTTAGCCAAGTGATTATTTTATTTTCTTTGATACTGTGCGGGATTAAATCACTCTTACTTATTACTAATACTTTGGGATTAGTAATCTTTTGATACGTATTAAGAGTTTCACTATTAATATTTAAAAAATCGACAAAGAAGATTACTTGATAGGGATGTTTACTAACTTCTTTAATTATTTGCGTATTATTTTTCGGGACAGATGTTAGGTCGTAAGCATTATAGTGATTGATTTTAAAGCAACGAGCACAGAGATTGCTATCTTTTAATTTGGAAGATGGGATATAGCCGGGTTTATTTTCATCAGTAGTTTGTAATTTTATCCCGCAGCCGATACAACGTTTAATCATAGTACTCACCTATTTGAAACAAGCCGTGTTTAATCATATATTTATATATTTGTTTTTCAAAGAAACGGTTCATCTTAGTTAAATTAAAGTCGTTATTGGAGATAGGATTAACAAGAATACTCGTAAATCCCATACGATTAGCTCCTAAAATATCCGTAAGTAACTGATCACCAATCGCCGCGATTTCATTATCTTTATAATGGTATATTTTCATTACTTTTTTATATTTATTTTTTAAGGGTTTACAAGCAGTATGAGCGGCATCGACATTTAAATGCTCTTTAAACGGTTGGACTCTTTTTTTAAAACTATTAGAAACAATAATTATTTTAAAACCTTTTTCTTCAATTCTTTCAAATAACTCAATTGTTTTTTTATCCGGAACATTAACGCCTTTAGGAGCAATTGTATTATCTAAATCGAAGATTAAACATTTGATACCACGTTCAAGTAATTTATTATAATTTATATCAAAAATGCTTTTAGCATATATATCGGGGACAAATAATTCCATGAAAAACACCTCATTATAATTATAACTTACTCAATATAAAAAAACTACTTTTTTGTAGTTTTATTTGTTTATTTCACAGTTATTGTCCGTTTTGGTATAGATAGTATTACAGTCTTTATCCGCACAGAGATAGTCATCTTTGATATAAATTTCACTAGTCTTTGTAGGACTTTGTAAAGTAATGGTATTATCATTTATTTCATAAAGACCGGTAACTTTAAATTTATCATCAATACCTAATCCATCTTGATATTTATAATTTTTCTTATCGACAAACTCATATAAACTGACATTAGCTTTAATCGTTTTTTTCTGAACCTCTAAAATACCATCGAGTTTTTCAATAGCTAGTTTACTTTCATCAATTGTATCATCATTACTAAAATAAACTATATATGTATCATTGGTTTGACCATCGGGATATTCTTCAGATACAACAGTTCCTTTAGCAATAAAATCCCAAGTTTCAAGCCCATTAAAGTTTTCAATAACACTTTTAACTTTAGCTCTTTGTTTATCCGTTATTTCATCTTTTAAAGTTATGACTATAGTTCCTTTTTCATCATATTTACACCAATAACCAATATATTTTTTATTACCACAACCTGTTATAAATGTGACAGCTATTAAGGAGATTAAAATTATTTTTAAATATTTCATATTATCACCAATTTGATTATATCTAATATTTGGGATTTAAGCAATTATTTGTCATAGATTAATTGTCAAATAAAATACAATTTATTAGGAGTGATATGATGTTTTGGCAGTTAATTAGTATTGTTAAAGATATGCTATTTTTTACGGGGAGTTATTCTAATAATGTTTTCCCGGAACCTTTAAGTAAGGAAGAAGAAGATAAATATTTACATTTAATGGAACTAGGAGATAAAGATGCAAGAAGCAAATTAATTGAGCACAATTTAAGATTAGTCGCCCATATCGTTAAAAAGTTTGAATCGAAAAACTATGATAGTGATGATTTAATTAGTATCGGTACTATTGGCTTAATAAAAGGGATAGATTCGTATTCTAATAGTAAGTCCACTAGAGTGACAACGTATGCGGCTCGCTGTATCGAAAATGAAATTCTAATGCATTTTAGAGCAACTAAAAAGCATATTAATAATGTTAGTTTAAATGATTATGTAGGTTATGATAAAGACGGGAATGAGGTTAGTTTAATCGATGTATTAAAAGATAATAAAATCGATATTCCTATGCAGTTACATAACGATAATAATATTCATTTATTATTTAAATATCTAGATATTTTAAGTGATCGAGAAAAAGAAATTATTGCTAAAAGATATGGGTTATTTGCAAATGACGAAATGACCCAAAAAGAAATAGCTAAAGAATTGGGTATTTCAAGAAGCTACGTTTCCCGAATTGAAAAGAGAGCTTTAACAAGATTACTTAAGGAATTTGTGAAAAGTAAGAATGAAATATAGTTTTCTTTTTTAATCATCAACACTTAAAGTATATGGCTGTTCTGATGTGCCTTTCCCACCCGTAATCTTCACGTCCGATTTTAGATAAACGACTGGGTGAACCCAACGCGAGCTATTAGTACCCCAGCCAGCGACAACATGACCGCTGCTATGCACATAGAACACAAATAGGGAATCATCCGAATAATGGGATAAAGTCCACTGATCATAACTAGGACTAAAAAGCCAGTTATTGTTATGACAATCACTTAAATTATCCCAATGGTACATTTCTTTTGCTAAACATATTATCCTTGGAGTCAAACTACTTCCTCCTGTTGCATATCCATAATCACTTGGGTACATTAGTCCTACTTTTTCAGCAAAAATTTTTGAATTTCCATCATACACTAAATTTTCTCTTTCTTTTTCATAAAAATATTGTGCTGTTCCTTTTGACGGGTATTCTTCTCCTAGGCCGCCCAAGGTCCATACTACGTTAGTTACCATACCTTGAGCTTGTAAATTTAATCCGTTAGATGAATAATTTTCTATTTTTCCATAATAATCTCCATTTAATACTTTTTGCAGTGATGCCATACTCCAATCATTACCATTACTAGATTCCCATGCTAAATTTGAGGGTAGTCTATCTTTTCTAATTATCTTTATTCTCTTTTCATATGGGCCTTCTTCACTTGGTTTAACATAGAATACTCCGATAATCCGCCATAGTTCGTTATTAAATTTTACATAGTTATTGGGATTTGCTCCTATATATCTAACATTTTCATCTGGGTCATCGTTAGCCATAGTATCTTTATTTGTGGCAAGAAGATTTTCTATGTATTCCGCTCCAGTTGGTTCGGCTGCGACGGATGTTACTACTATATTTCCTTGGAATGTACTTCCTCCTACTTGGTCATTCGTTGCTTCATTATCTATCCATAATCTTAATGTATACTCTCTTGTTGCTTGTGGTTCTAATCCCCCAAAGTCTAAAGAACGTGAAGTGTTTCCGGTTGTTGCTGCAGTTACTTGGTTATATGCGTTATATAACATTGGTCTTCGATTATTTAATTGTAATTTAATATATTGATCTTCCATTGTACTTGTATTTAATTTTTCTAAATTTACGGAAAAGTGAGCATAAATACTACAAGTATTGGTAATGGTAAATGTATATGCTTCTTGTTGTATCCCTTTTTCATCTGATATAGGATAGCCATTAGGAATATTTATTGCTTCGTTTTCATTTCCTAAAGAAATAGAAAAGCAACCTGATTCAAAGGTATTTGTACCAGTTTGCTTTTCGGTTTGTGTCCAAACAGCATAAGAAAAACCAATGCCTATTGATATTGATAAACATACGGCAAGTATTCCTAATATTACTACTTTCTTATTCATATTCTAGTCACCTGTATCTTTCTATGACTAGAATACCCCCCCCCCCCCCGCATATTTGTCAAATTTGTTGGAGTTTATCATATTTTTAGACAACCTGTGGGAGGGTGTACTATTAAATAGCTTGCACCGTTTTTTGAATTCAAATACTTAATTCATAAGGTTTATTTTCACTACCATTGTGATCTTTATCATGAATAATTTTAACATCCGATTTTAGGTAAACTACAGGCCGGACCCCATGCAAAATGTTGACGTTGTTAGCGTTACCCATCCCGCTACCGCCAATACTGAACGCACGAATGGAGTCATTAGAATAAGGAGTAAGTGTCCACTGTGTTTGGGAAGAATCCCATAACCAATCGTTTTTTGCACATTCTGTTTTATAATATCCTATGTTCCAACTATATAAATCTTTAGCTAAGCAAAATGTTCTATCATAAGTTGTTCCTCCACCTGTAGCAAAACCATAATCGCTTAGATACATTAACCCTACTTTTCCTATCCATTTGGTTGGACTTTCGCTAAATACCGTTGAGCCCCTTTCTGATATATAACTTGTTACAGTTAAATTTGATGTAACTATCGTTCCCCCCAAGTTCCACATTGTATTTGCTATCATGTCTTGAGCTTCTTCTTTTAAGCCATTTGTCGTAAAATCATAACTCTGCTTTCCACTTGGACCTAATGTACTATTATAGTACAAGTCATTAAGAGTATTTTTCAATGTAGCCTCTACCCAATTATTTTCATAACTACCATCTGTATTATAATCCCAATAGTACTCACCTAGTGACTCGTTTTTGATTATCTTTAATAATTTTTTAACTGGACACTGGCTTTGATAGTTAGATGTTGTGGCATCATCTTCACATTCAAAAGTATCAAACACACCAATTATCCGCCACGGTTCATTATTGAATGTTACATAGTTGTTTGGTGTTGCTCCTATATATCTGACATTTTCATCCGGATCATCATTTTTTATTGTGCTTTGATTGCTTTCTAATAAACTTGCTATGTACTCCGCTCCACTTTGATATGTCGCCACTGCACTTATTACTATCTTAGAATTGAAGGTTTTTCCTCCTACTGTTTCATTTGTTCCGCTTTCATCTATCCATATTCTTAATGTATATGTTCTAGATTTATTAGCTTCTAATCCATCTGTCGTTAAGGTTCTAGACTCTACTGAACTATTATCTTCTTTAGGAGCTATACTATAGTAATTATATAAGTGAGGTAATTTATTATTTAGCATTACTTTAATATATTGATTATCTAAATTTGAACCTGCTAATTTTTCTAAATTAACTGCATAACTAGCATAAATACTACAAGTATTGGTAACTGTAAATGAATAGGGAATTTTTGTTTTACCTTTTTCATCGCTTATTGGATATTGATTTGATAAATCGATAACATTCTCTTCATTAGTTAAACTTATTTCAAAGCACCCTGTTTGGACTAAATTAGTAGTACTTTGCTTTTCAGTTTGTGTCCAAACAGCATAAGAAAAACCTATACCTATCGATATTGATAAACATACTGCTAGTATTCCTAATATTACTACTTTCTTATT
>CANQMM010000023.1 GCA_947624955.1 uncultured Bacilli bacterium
TTACAATATGTTCCACTTGTACATAATGACTTCCCGTTATTATCGCTCCGCTCTGCTGTGTACATATCTTTTGTATTTGTATTACTATATGTATGTGTTTTGCCGTCCACTGTTCCGGTATTCCACATTACTCTCGCTACTTGGTTTCTGGCTGTTTCATCTAATCCTTTCATATTTCCGTCTTGTGAAAAATCACAAGCTTTGGTTTGTTTGTTTCTATCTCCATAACAGGTTCCATTTGTACTTTTATAATAAGCATCATTTAATGCTATTTGAATTGCGGATGTACTCCACTCATTTACTCCATTACCATTATTGATACTTTGGTCGGTTGAATCCCACGAAAAGGTACTCAATGCTTCATCTCTTATTATTTTCAATAGTTTTGTTTGGTTACACTTAGTTGTATAATTTTCAGTGGTTATTTTAGTCTCTTCAGTATCTTCGGGACATTCCCACATATTGTCAAATTCACCGATTATCCGCCAAGTTTCATTGTTGAAAGTTATGTAATTATTTGGGGTCTTTCCGGTGTACCGAAGGTTATTTGCTTCATCTACTTCTATTCCACTGTCTTCTTCATTTTGAATACCTCCCATAAACAGATTAGCAGCTGGATATGTACTAAATTTTACCGTACATACATCTGGTCCCGAAGATACTAGAGTAAGTTTGTTGGTTTCCTTGTTAAAAGTCGCTGTACTACCATTGTCACAGTCTACCCCAATAAAATATTTATTTTCACTCTTTTCGGGGAATTTATCTTGTTTCACTCCATCTACTAATACTGAGAGAGTTATATCTCCATTACTAAAATCCCCTACCTTACTATCTATTATTAGTATTGAATCAGGATTTACTGAGTAATTAGCAAAAGATATCCCTATTACTGCTAATACTAATACTACACTTGTTATTATTAATAAATGTTTTTTTGTAAACTTTCTATTTAATTTTTTATATTCTTTTTCGGGGTTAAACTCTTTCATATTCTAGTCACCTATATCTTTCTATGACTAGGATACCCCCCCCCGTATATTTGTCAAATTTTAAAAAATGTACACTTGACGCGTACATTTTAGTTTTTTAAACTCTCGTTCTATTCTTTATTTCTTCTTGTAATTTATTTATAAATTCTTCTTGTTTTAAAGTAATAGTTTCTTCTTTGCCATAAACTCGATAACTAATAGTTTTATTATCTTTTTCTTTATCTCCTAAAATTAAAGTATATGGTATCTTTCGCATAACACTATCGCGCATCCGGTAACCTAACTTTTCTTCTCTACTATCTAGTTCTACTCTAATACCATTTTCTTTTAGAAGATTATATATTTCATTTGCATATTCTAAATGATATTCATTATTAACTGGTATTATATTTACTTGTACTGGAGCAAGCCAAGTTGGGAATACTCCTTTAGTTTCCTCTATTAAGAAAGCCGTAAATCTATCAAATGTTCCAAATATAGCCCGATGTAATACTACAGGTGTTTTCTTTTCGCCCTTACTATCTATATAAGATAGATCAAATCTTCTAGGTAAGAGAAAATCTAATTGACAAGTAGATAGGGTTACTTCAGGTCCAACAGCTGGTTTAACCTCTACATCTAATTTAGGTCCATAAAAAGCTGCTTCCCCAATTGCTTCAAAATACTCTACTCCTAAATCATCTAATACTTCTCTTAATTTAGCTTCAGCAGCATTCCACATCTCATCATCATCAAAGTATTTTTCTTTATCTAAAGGATCTCTTAAAGATAATCTAAATTTATAATCTTTAATTCCAAAATCTTTATAAGTATCTAGTATTAAACTAACTACTTTTTTAAATTCTTCCCCTATTTGTTCAGGCATTACAAATAAATGGGCATCGTTCTGACACATACAACGAACTCGCTCTAACCCTTTAACTGCCCCACTAGCTTCATAACGAAAATCAGTAGCAAATTCTCCTATTCTAATAGGTAAATCTCTATAAGAATGTAATTTATTCTTATAAACTAACATATGATGAGGACAATTCATTGGTCTTAAAACAAATTCTTCATCATCTACTTTCATCATTGGAAACATATTTTCTTGATAATGATCCCAGTGCCCTGAAGTCTTATATAAATTTACTGTTCCTACACAAGGAGTATATACGTGTTGATAACCCATTTGTTGTTCTTTTTCATAAATATAATTCTCTAATTGTTTACGTATTAAAGCCCCATTAGGAAGCCATAAAGGCATTCCCGCACCCACTAATTCGTGAGTCATAAATAATTCTTGATCTTTACCTATTTTCCGATGATCCCTTTGTTTAGCTTCTTCAATTTCTTGAATATAATTATTTAAATCTTCTTCCGTATCAAAACATACCCCATATATTCTTTGTAGCATCTTATTTTTAGCATCGCCCTTCCAATAAGCACCACTAAATTTAATTAATTTAAAATATTTAAGTTCTTTAACTGTCTCTACGTGAGGACCTCTACATAAATCGGTAAAATCTCCTTGTGTATAACAACTAATAACTGTATCATCATCCATATGATTAATTAAGTCTATTTTATATTCATCATCTTTAAACATTTCTAAAGCTTCATCCCGACTTAATTCTCGTCTAATAATTCTTTTCCCATCTTTACTTAACTTCTTCATCTCTTTTTCGATTTTTTCTAAATCTTCTAAAGTTAAAGTAACATCTCCTAAATCAATATCGTAATAGAAACCTTCTTCAATTACTGGTCCTACCCAAAACTTTGCTTGGGGATATAAATGTTTTACCGCTTGGGCCATTAAATGTGCACAACTATGATTCATCATACTTAATTTTTCATTTTCTTTAATATTTATCATTATCTAAACCTCTTTCTAATTGTAATTTCATTTCATAAGTTTTAATATCACCATCATCTAGCGCCATCTTTGCTTCTAATCCTGCAGCTAATTGTTCATCTTTTTCTAAAAGTGTTAAACGCTTATCTAGTTCTTCTTTAGCTATCTTTCTAATTACTCCTAAAAAAGCATTCTCACTTAACATCCATAAATACTGAACATCTACTACTTCTACTACTTTCTTAACTAATTCTTTACTTACCAAACTTATTGGCATAAGTTTAATAGCTAATAGATTTGCTAACATTCTTCTTTTAAATCCCTCACTAGTAACAAATTCTTTCATTAATTTACCTAAAGGAATAGAACTTTCTACTAGTTTATCCATCACTACTAATTCGGCTTCTTTATCAAACTCTTCATCATTTCTTTGTTCTACTAAAGCAAATATGGCTCCAATTGGATAATCACTTAATCTTGGTTTTCTTCTTTTCATTAAAAAACCCCCTAACTATATTATAGTTAAGGAGTCATTAAGACGGTACCATCCTCTGTTTCACTTAATTCATCTAGATAACGGCTAGTACCGGAATTGATTAGATTCTCTAAAAGGTAGTAATTAATAAACTATTTATTTGTTTTCACCAACCACAAACTCTCTATTAAAATACTTTTTATTAATCTTATCCTTCATCAACAATTTATTAAATTATAATTCTATTTTGTCTTTAATGCAATACCTAATTCATCTAATTGCTCTTTTATTACGGGACTAGGACACTCACTCATTAAATCTGTCGCACTAGCGGTTTTTGGAAATGCGATGACATCCCGAATATTATCGGTCTTAGCAAGAAGCATTGTTAAACGGTCTAATCCAAGAGCAAAGCCCCCATGTGGCGGACAACCATATTTTAAAGCATCGACAAAGAACCCAAATTTATTTTGAATATCTTCTTCCGTTAACTCCAAAGCTTCAAACATCGTCTTTTGGACATTACCATCATGGATACGGATAGATCCCCCACCTGCTTCATAGCCATTGATTACGATATCATAAGCTTTACTAAGTACGTGGGCTTTATCAGTTAATAACTTATCGACATCTTCATCTTTAGGACTAGTAAATGGATGATGACAAGCCATAAATCTTTGTTCTTCTTCACTCCATTCAAAAGCCGGAAAATCGACTACCCATAATAATTTATAATCATCTTTATCAATTAAATCTAATTCTTTAGCTAAATGACAACGTAATGCTCCAAGAGCTACTTTCACTATGTTATATTCACCACATATAATTAATACTAAATCATTATCTTGTATATCTAATTTTTCTTTTACTGAATTAAGTTCTTCTTCACGAATTACTTTAGCTATTGAACCGGTTACTTCCTCATTAAATTTTAAATAAGCAAGACCTGATGCCTTATAAGTCTTCACATAGTCAGTAAGTTTATCTAAATCTTTTCTTGAATACTTATCAGCAGCATTCTTAACTACAATCGCATTAATGATTCCTTTATTATCTAAAACACTCTTAAATACACTAAATTCCGTATCTTTAAATATCTCAGTTAAATCATTAATTTCCATCCCAAATCTTAAATCTGGTTTATCACTACCGTATTTATCCATTGCCTCTTGATATTTCATTCTCATTAAAGGTAACTTAATATCGATACCTTTAACATCTTTAAAAATACTGGCTACTAAATTCTCTCCTAAAGTCATAATCTCATCTTCATCGACAAATGAACATTCGACATCTATTTGCGTAAATTCTGGTTGTCTATCTGCTCTTAAATCTTCATCTCTAAAACATTTAGCTATTTGATAATATCTTTCAAAACCTGCTACCATAAGTAATTGTTTAAATATTTGTGGTGATTGCGGTAGAGCATAGAAACTTCCTTTATTAACTCTCGAAGGTACTAAATAATCTCTAGCCCCTTCCGGTGTAGATTTACAAAGTATTGGTGTTTCTACTTCTAAGAAATCTAAATTATTCAAAAATTTTCTTGTCGCAAAAGTAATCTTATTTCTTAAAACAAAATTATTTTGTAAACCACTTCTTCTTAAATCTAAATACCGATATTTAAGTCTTGTATCTTCTAGAGCATTAACATCATCACTAATCATAAAAGGTATCTCTTTAGATCGATTAATTAGTTCTAGATAACTTACCTCTACTTCAATACTCCCCGTTTCTAGTTTTTCATTCTTACTTTCTCTTTCGACAATCTTCCCAATTACTTTGATAACATATTCATTCTTCAGTTCACTAGCTACACCATAGTATTCTGATTCCGGTCTTACCACCACTTGCATAATCCCTGCTCTATTTCTTAAATCGATGAATATTAATCCTCCTAAGTTTCTTACTTTACTAACCCAACCTTTTAAAGTTACTTCACTACCAATATCTTCTATTCCATAGTGTTTAATTTTTTCCATAAAATCACCTTCCATAAAAAAACAGTTAACACCCTAAAGGGACGAATAACTGTTAAATCCGCGGTACCACCCAATTTATTATCTATTTGATAATCACTTACTAGTTAACGGTTTTACCCGACTTATCCTACTTAATTTCAAATAAGTAACTCCAGGATGTCTTTCACTTTATTAAAATGTTAATTTTCACCAATCATTAACTCTCTTAAAATTTAATAAAATTACTCTTTCCCTTCTTCGTTGATAAACTTATTATACTTTTATCTTTCTAATTTGTCAAAAAAATCTTTCTATAAAAAAAGACCTAAATCCATCTTGATTTAGGTGATTGCACACAAAATGGCAACATCCAACAAGCAAAAACTGAATGTTCCTTCATATATTCATTTTATCATATAGTTTTCATTTTGTAAATATTTGATTTACTCAAAGTGGAGTGTTATAATATTTGTAGGAACATTTAATAGTTGGGTGATTGCCAAATCTCTTTTGAGAGGAGGCGGTAATATGAACAAGAAGGATTTTTTAATTCTATCCTTAATCTTCTTTATCTTTCTATTAATATTATTACTATTTATAGTTTTAATATAAAAAGAAAATCACCTAACTCAAACAACTTGATTTAGGTGAAACCAGTAAAATGGCAACATCCAACAAGCAAAAATTGAATGTTCCTTTTATTTTATGAAATTTCTTTCAATATATACATTTTACCACATAAGTTTCACTTTGTAAATATTTGATTTACTCAAAGTGGAGTGGTATATTATTAATAGAGATATACTAAGTAACTATTCAGGTGTCTTCCTTCTAACTAAAATTGGAAGGAGCTAATATTAATGGACAAGCACGAATTACCACTTTTTTTAATAATCTCGCTTCAATTCGTAGTCATCATTCTTCTAATTCTCTAGTTTTACCTAGAAATTAAAAACACCTGAAATCAGTTTACTGGCTTCAGGTGAATCTCCCTAAAAGGATAGACACTTGATAAGTTCAAGTATATCTCCTTTTTTATTGTATGAAGTTTCCTTCATATGTATTCATTTTAACATACTCTTTCCATTTTGTAAATATTGTATTTACCCAAAGTGGAATGCTATAATATTTATAGAAACATTTAATAGTTGGGTGTTATTCCAATCCTAAGCGATTGGAGGTGATGCTTTAAATAAAGAAGAAAGATTTTTTAATCCTTCCTCTCATAATAATTATAATTCTACTAATAGCATTACTCATTATTATTTTTCTTTAAAAAAACACCTAACTCAATCTTAAATTAGGTGCTACTCAATTTTTGAGGGTAACACTCAACCAGGAAAAATTGAATGTTCCTTTTTTTATTTTATGCCAGTTTCCTTGACATATTCAATATAACATAAAAGCGAACTTTTTACAATATCACTTATCTATAATATTTAGCTAGTTCTTCTTGCGAAATTCGTTTTCTTAGCGATTGGATCTCTTCCCCAAGTCTTAATTCCCTATCGGAAACGAGAAATTCGTTTTGGACTAACTCTTCGTGCGTTTTTCTTTCCCTATTCCACACCATTTTAGGTATTTGATGGATTTTAAAACCGTTTAATTGATAATTATAAAACTCTTCGTTAGGAATAAATGACGATGTCGTTATTCCTAAACCTAACCTATCAATATAATGATAATGTAAATATTGAACCATAATTGTTTTAAACCAATCGATAATTAAGCTAACTTTATACCAATGATAATCATAGTCAAAAGTTCTTTTTATTCGCTGATTATAATCTACCGTAGTTTCTGTTTTTTGTGGGTAGTAAGAACTTTTATTTTTTTGACACCAAACTAAGTATTCTTCTTTACTCATAAGTTGGGGATAAGGTAGAGTAACACCTGTTTTAGAGAATCTTTCTTTAAATTGTTGATATAAATTATTTAAACGATAAAAAGTATAATCTAACTTGACCATTCGTTGCACCCGTGAACCATAAGCCATAGTGACCTCACTAGCAGTTGGACGATAACTTTCTTGGTCTTTACAATACTGATTAAAAAATTCTCTTTCACTTAAAATCGTCGGATCTTTTCCGAGCCCTTCTCTAAATGTCTCCGCTTCATAGCAACGATAAAAAAAGGTATATAAATCTTCATCTAATAACGCATAAGGATTACGTTCGCTTCTTCTTCGTCCATATTTTTCATAAATTAAATAATGATTACGATAATCTTCGATAATCGGTTGCAAACGCTCCCGCTTGATATTGGCAATAGCTTTTTCTCTTTCCTTATCCATATCTCTTTCCGGAAAATGAAAATATTCTCTAACGATTTCCGTTGAAGGATTATTGTCGTGTCCGCCTAGACCTAGAGGTCGACTAAAATCGATAACCTGACCATAAGGGTTTAGAAAACCAATAAAATTGGGATGTTTAAAATTTTCTGTAGAAAACTCGCCCCCATTAACAACTTCTTCTTTGAATGGTAAAACCATATTATCACCAAATTTCTAATCCTCTTCCCCTTTTAGTATCTTCCAATTAATTAATCAACTCTTCTATTCTCTCCTAATAACTGCATTTCCGTACTTAAATATTTAATTCTTTCAATTATTCTTCTCGCTTTTATTACATCGATTTCCCCCTTTGTTCCTGCTAGATTTAATTCTAATTCTTTTAAACTTAAATTACTTGTAAAAAATGTAACTTTATTATTATTCATGCGATATTGGAGTATTGTTCCCAAAATTTCATCTCTACTCCATTCCGTAACTTTCTCAGCACCAATATCATCTAAAAGCAGATAATCGACATCCATCAAATATTCCATCTTGCCCCCAAAATCATCAAAGTCACTTTTTAGATCCCGCAATAATTCCGGATAATAAACGATTTCACAACTTTTTCTTCTTTTTTCTAATTCACTAAATAAAGCGGTAATTAAAAATGTTTTTCCACAGCCAAAATTTCCATATAAATATAGACCCTTAACTTTCTCATTATGTTCTACTTTATCTAAAAACTCTTTAAAATACTTAATAACCGGTGCTCTTCTTTTATCATCAATTCTAATATCTTTCATCGTTATCTTTTTATTTTTATTTTCTTTAATTTCTTCTAAATATTTACAAGGTTTAAGACCAAAAGATAAACGCTGATCTTTAACTACCGGACAAGTATAATGTCCTTCTAAAGGATTCTGACAAAAAGGTAACCCCTTACATTTACTACAATTACTAAGTTCTTCTATTGTCTGTTCCAATTTAGAAGTATAATTCATTGCTACTTCATCACTAATCTTTAACTTCTTGACTAGGGCTTGCAATTTAGGATCTTTTAAAGCTTCTAAATAACTATCTTTTAAATTACTTTTTTCTAATTGTAATTTTTCCATAACATCACCTATACTCACTTAATAATTCTTCTAATTCTTTACTTTCTTCTTCACTTAATTCTTCTTTAGTAATCGTTTCATCAAACCATACCGGTTTTTCACTATTGACTTTAGCTTTTGGTACTTTCTTATCGATCTTCTTTTGTTCTTTTTGAATACTTTCTAAAGCATCTTTAGCTGTCTCTACCCCATTACGTCTTAATTGTGCTGCAATAGCTTCCGCATAAGTCTTATCTAAACGATTATTATTTTTCTTTAAGACATAATCGATTACGACATTGACTACCGCCGGTTTAAGACCAATTTCTGTTACTAGATATTCTACTAATTTTAAATCTCGACTAGTTGGAGTACTACCTTTATTCTTACTTTTCAAAAAATCATAAGGACTCGTATTTTCAAATACATAGATAATCTTCGCTTTATTGGAATTATCTCCCATCGGACTTTTTAAATATTCTGGCTGACTTCGATAGACAATTGTTGGTAACTTCCCATAATTATATTGATAATACTTGCGAACATTCTTCTTTAACTCTTCACTATTTACTTTTCCATCATCGATAACTAATCTTAAAATTTCAGCCATCTTTAAAGTATCGATATTATAGATAAAAGCTAAATTATTAATTAATTCTTTTACTCTCTTATTAAAAGTTCGCTCGTTAATTAATCCGCGGGGCATTAAACTTATAATGGTATCAAAGTCGATTACTTCATTAACGTTAATTCCGATACTATTTCTTTCCCGAATATCGGCCTTTTCCGGTTCTGTACTACTCTTAAATACCATATTCATCATTTTCGTAATATCTTCATACCCACTAAGACTTACTGTTAAATTTTCATATTTCTTTCTAATTAAATCATACTCATACTTACCAACATTATTATATAAAACGACATTTAATACCGGATGATTAAAAAATTCACTCGCACTTAATGGCGAATATAAGCAATACACATATTTATTAACATTCTCTTGATCGATATAAGTCTTAATAAGTCCCACAGCTTCAAGTGTTTCTCTTGCTTTCTTAATCATATCTAATTCTGTTTTTAAAGTACTCATTAAATGATGATGAGTTAAATCTCCACTCATTAATCCTAATCGATCTAAATCATTCCATAAAGTTAAATAAAGAGTTACTGGTAAAGGGCCAATAATTGGCATATATAAAGTAATTAAAATATTCCTATCTTGGTCAGTTAATACTGACTTATTGACAACTGTATAAATATCTGCCGGTAATAAATTAATTACTTTCATCTACCCTCACCACCACTAATATTATAAATTACTTTAATTCTTATCACAAGTAATAATTTAAACCAAAAAAAAGACCACTAAGTAGTCTTTAAAAATCATATTACTTATTATTAGTTAATAGCGTCTTTTAATTTGCTACCAGCTTTGAATGAAGCAACAGTTTTTGCAGGAATTTTGATTGCTTTCTTAGTTAAAGGATTAATACCTTCTCTAGCAGCTCTTTTTTTAGCACTAAAAGTACCGAAGCCAACTAAAGCAACTTTTCCTTCCTTTTTAAGACCAGTAGTAATTCCTTCGATTGCAGCATCAAGTGCACGAGCAGCATCAGCTTTAGTTAAACCAGCTTTTGCAGCAATGAATTCTACTAATTCAGTTTTACCCATAATTCATACCTCCCATGTATTTATTATAAGGTTGTTACCCTTACATACTAAAAATAGCATTTTTAATATTTAAAATCAAGAAAAATTATTAACTTTTACACAAAATTGCACTTTTTCTAAGTATTTAAGGCAAAAATTGACTAAAAAGTGTCTAACTTGACACTTAAAAACACTCGATTACTCGGGTGTTTAACCTTTATAAGACGATGGCAATTAAGTTATTGCTTCCTTTATTGACAATCTTCGTAACGGTATTACTTAACTTAAATCTTGTATTATCTGGCATCATTGATAACTTAGCTTGAATGCCTTCCTTAACTATCTCATCTAAACTTCTCCCAAATATTTCACTCTTCCAAATACTTTGGGGATCTGTTTCATAATCTTTCATTAAGTAATTAATCAATTCTTTACTTTGTAACTCACTACCAATTATTGGTTCAAAAGTACTTTCAACATCGACTTTCATTAAATGGATAGAACTAGCAACCGCCTTTAACTTAACGCCATATCTACTACCTTGTTTAATAATTTCTGGTGTTTCTAATTTCATATCTTTAAGCGATGGATAAACGATTCCATAACCTGTACTTTTCGCCATCTTTAAAGCACTCTTAATTGATTCGAATTCTTCTCTGCCTTCTTTATAAGAAGCAAATATTTTTAGCATACTCGCTTTAGTCGTAACCTCCGTACCAATCATACTTCTTAATACTTCATTATATAATTCATCGCTACTATCTAGATTTACATTAACTATTCCGGTTGAAGTATCTACCTCACTAATATAAGCTTTACTAATATATTCACTATCTTCAAAATAACTTAAGATATTATCTACATCTTTTAACTTATTAATTGATAACATACTACTTCTAATTAAATCTAGATAATGTTTCTTTAAATAATGATCATTACTTAATACGTGTACCCATTCAGGAATACTAACACTAATATCCATAACTGGGAATTCATAAAGAGCACTCTTTAATATTTCATAAATTTCTCTTTCACTCATATTAATAACGCTGATTGGTAATACTGGCACATCATAATTATTGCGTAATTCATTAGCTAAATTTAATGTTTCTTCACTACTTGGATTAGCACTGTTTAATACCACAATGAATGGCTTACCAATGCCTTTTAATTCACTAACCACTTTTTCTTCGGCTTCGACATAATCACTTCTTTTAATCTCGCCAAAAGAACCATCAGTTGTCACTACTATCCCAATCGTCGAATGGTCTTTAATTACTTTTTCGGTACCTACCTCAGCTGCTTCCACAAAAGGTATGTCCTCACTAAACCATGGTGTCTTTACCATTCTTGGATTGCCATTTTCATCTTCATACCCATTAGACCCAGGTATGACATAACCTACACAATCAATTAGCTTAATATTCGTCGTAAATTCATCAATCTTCACCGTTGCTCCATTAGAAGGTACAAATTTAGGCTCTGTTGTCATTATTGTTTTACCTTGCGCACTTTGTGGTATTTCATCTAGACATCTTTTCTTTTCATATTCATCATCAATATTAGGTACAATTAAATTCTCAATAAATCTTTTAATAAAAGTTGATTTACCAGTTCTAACAGCACCTACTACTCCTAAATATATTTCCCCATTCCCACGTTTTGAAATAGATTGAATAATATTATCGTTTTTCAATTTAATCCCTACCATTTCTAATTAACTCTATGCCATTAAAAAAAATATATGAAAAATATCATATATTTCTTCAAAAACTTATCATTAAGCAGATACACGAACACCGTTCATTTGATCATATTTAGCATCGGTGGTATCATCCATAAAAAAGATAACTCCGCCTAAACCATTTGCATTAATTTTGTAATTTTTTGATTCCGCTAGAGTTACATCCTCGGTCGCATGTTGATAAGCACCATATACATACCCCGTACCAGATGTTGTCTTCGTGAAATAAGCACTAGTATAAAGTTTAAAATCCGTAATATCCTTATCATCAACGAGGTTCATCGATATTCCATAACCCCAAGGATAGTTAATTAAAATATTAGTACCATTATAAACATAACTGACTACGTCATAAGTATTACCTTTATAAAATTTTTGATATCCCATCTCTGATTTTTCTATTAAATTCATTCCCTGCCCGCGCATAGCAATGACATCAAATGACCTTGTCGTTGGTATTCCCTTCCAATCAACATATAAATCAGCAGCATAAAATGTATTATTATTTGAAAGATACATATCCAATCTCTTGAAAGACGTTTCCACATACGATGAAGACATAATCCCATAATTGGGTTCTTTAGTTGCATCAGCATTTTCAAATTCTGCTTCCGTGATTTCCTCATTCAAAGCCAGTCCATTAATTACCGTTGTTTTCAAATATCTGACGCTATGATCGACAAGCTGCCATTCTTCGCCTCGATCCACTATTTCAGCTCTTATTTCCGCTCTTACTATAGTCGGCACCAAACACAAAACACCCAATAATACTACTACTTTTTTCATTTTACCTCTCTAATTTAATAAATTTATATATTCTTTTAAATAATTTATGCTCTTCATTATTTGTGCATCATCCATAACCGTCCTATTTAGATTATCCATGAAACCCCCAAAAACCATATTACTACTTTGAATAATTCTTAAAATACCACTATCTATATCATAATTTATATTTAAATCAGCGATAACCACTTCTATACTTTTATCTAACAAATTAACTTTTATAGAATAATCACCAACATATTTGATATATTCCTCATTCAAACATGTTCCAGCTTCTAATTCTTTGATACAGAAGAATCCATCATTGATTAATAAATCTTCAGCACCTATTTCGTACGATACGACTTTATCTTTGAACTCTTCAGCTTCAGACATGGCTCCATTATCGTCTTCATAATTAAATAATTTGTTATTTTGAAACTGTAAAGCTACTTTTAATTTATATGTTTTTTGTTTTTCTTCGCCGTCCACTAATTTATAGTTAATCGTTATATATAAATTATCTTTAATCGCTTCGACAAACTCATCTGTCAGATATTCCTCATAGCCATATTTCTCATAAAGATATATCGGCTCAAAATAACCTTCATATATTACTTTTATGTCATCACCATATTTGAAGTATAGTTTGACATTTAAATCATCTGTTATCTCTTCATCACCATTATAAGTTACCTCGCCAATTTGTAAAATACTTTTTATCTTTGTTTTCATCAACATTCCGGTTTTAATAGAAAAATCATCACTATCAAGTTTTATTCTATACAGCTTTACTGAATTAAAAGTTGTAAAAAAGTATATTGCTAAAATAGTTATAATTATAAATACGATAAAAGCGATTACTATCTTATATAATTTCTTCGAAAACTTCTGTTTCGAATCTTTTAAATTGTTAATAGTCATTTCTTCAACATCTGACTTATTAACTTTATCATCTTCAATATAATGACCTAGCAATAATTCTGTTACACTTATATTTAATGCTTCAGATAATGGTATTAACATTGTAATATCCGGTAAACTATTACCGCATTCCCATTTACTAACTGTTTTATTAGATACGTGTAAGACTTTAGCTAGTTCAATTTGTGTACACCCTTTTCTCCTCCGTAATTCGGCGACAAAATTACCAAATTTTTCATATCTCATTGAATAATGTTTCATTTACTACTACTGCCTTCCTTTAAATAATCTAATCACCGATGTTACTAGTGATTCAGGTTATATTTCACTAATATTAAGTAAATCACTAAGTGATATCACATAATATGCCTTTTTTAAATTTACTGCTTCTACTTCTTTCATACCCTTCTCCCTTCTTATCCTTTTCATCTTTACTACTATCACCTCTACATCATAGCAAAGATTTTTGCTATTAGCAAACTCTTTACTATTATAACTATAAATTTCCTCCATTAAAAAAGCAATCTACCGATGGTAGAAAGCCCTTTATTTTTTAGAAAATTCCAACTATATTTCCTTCACTATCTATATCTATCTGTTCATAATTAGGTACTTTTGGTAATCCCGGCATCGTAATGATACTCCCTAAATATACGGTAATAAATCCCGCACCATTATATAACTTTATATCTCTAACGGTTACCTCATAACCCATAGGTCTACCTAGCTTATCTTTATCATCCGATAAAGAATATTGGGTCTTAGCAATACATACCGGTAAATGATCTAAATTATTTTCTTCTAATATTTTAATTTCCTTTAAAGCTTTATCACTATAAACAATATTTCCCGCCCCATACATATCGATAACAATTTTACTTATCTTATCTTTAATCTTCTCTTTCACATCATATAATACTACTTTACTAGATTTATTATCGATTATATCTAATACTTCATTAGCTAAATTAACTGCTCCAAGCCCGCCATCAACATAAGCGGTACTTATCGCTACTTTAACATTCTGGGTATTACAATAATTTACAACTTCTTGGATTTCATCTTCATAATCATTACTATACTTATTAATACATACAACAATATTATTAGTAAATTTTCTTAAATTATCTAAATGGGCTTGTAAATTGGGTAATCCTTTTCTTAAACTTTCTATATCTAACTTTGTAATATCTTGACTATAGCCATTGTGTTTTAAAGCTTTCATTGTTACTACTAAAACTACTGCATCCGGATAGATATCATTTAATCGACATTTGATATCAAAGAACTTTAAAGCTCCTAAATCTGCACCAAAACCCGCTTCCGTAACCACATAATCACTCAAAGTAAGTCCTAACTTTGTAGCCATAATACTATTACATCCATGAGCAATATTGGCAAAAGGTCCGCCGTGAATAATCACCGGATTATTCTCTAAAGTTTGCACTAAATTAGGTTTTATTGCCTCTTTAAGTAATACTGCCATTGCTCCATTAACTTTTAAATCTTTAGCAAATATTGGTTTACCATCTACAGAATATGCTACTAAAATATTTCCCAGTTTCTCTTTTAAATCCCATATATCTTTAGCTAAACAAAATACTGCCATTACCTCACTAGCTGCCGTAATATTGAATCCCTCTTTATGCTCATTATCATTAACACTTACAATAATATTTTTAAGAGCTCGATCATTAACATCCATACATCTTTTAAATTGAATATTATTAATATCGATATTTAACTCATTACCCTGTTTAATATGGTTATCAATCGCCGCACTAAGTAGGGCATTTGCACTCGTAATAGCGTGCAAATCACCCGTAAAATTTAGATTGATATCTTCCATTGGTACTACTTGCGAAAGTCCCCCGCCGGTTGCCCCACCTTTCATTCCAAATACCGGTCCTAAAGATGGTTCTCTTAATACTCCAACTACTTGCTTATTTAATTTAGCTAAAGCATCGACTAACCCAATACTTACCGTTGTCTTACCTTCACCATAAGGTGTTGGATTAATCGCTGTAACTAATATTAATTTTCCTTTTAATGGACCATCAATCTGTTGATAATCTATTTTAGCTTTATAATTACCATATAATTCTAACTCTTTACTTAGTCCTAATTTCTTTCCTACTTCACTAATTAATAACTTCTCTTTACTTCTTGCTATATCTATATCACTCATAAATATCACCATAATAAGTATATCATGAGTTACTAATTAAAACAATTTATCTACATTATTAGGTACTTTATCTTTAACTATTGTACTAATAATTTTATCTTCTCTTTCTTTACTAATACTTTTCCCGGTCATTGTACATAAAGTATTAATAACCTCTCTTAAAGTATTCTCATCTTTCATATTACCATTTTGTAATTTCTGAGCTAATCCTAATATTGTATCTTTATCTACTTTGGTCTTCCTTTCTACTTTATCAAAAAAATTATCATCAAAAGCCATACTAATTCCTCCTAACTTATTATATGTAATTAAAAGTAATTAGTTAAAATCCCCCATAAAAAAATATTACTGATTAGTAATACTTCTTTCTAAACTATCTTCTATAATATTATATACTTCTTCTCTACCTTTTTTAGTAATTGAACTAAAGAATATAATATTATCACCCTCAGCTAAATCAAAAGCATCCATAATAACTTTATCTTGTTTAACTTTTTGATTAGTACTTAATTTATCATATTTAGTCGCAATAATTGTTACTTTATTCTTATAATATTTTAAGAAATTATACATTAAGAGATCATCTTCAGTTGGTTTATGCCGATAATCAATTAACATAAATACTCTTTTTAGATTTTTACGATTAATTAAGTATTCTTCTATCATCATTCCAAATTTCTTCTGTAAATCTTTATTAACATCAGCATATCCATAACCCGGTACATCGACTAAATAAAACTCATCATTAACTAAATAAAAGTTTAATGTTTGGGTTTTACCCGGTTTTGAACTAGTTCTTGCATAATTCTTGCGGTTAATAATAGTGTTGATAAAACTACTTTTACCAACATTACTTCTTCCTACTAATAAAAACTCGCTTTTATTATCTATTGGATACTGACTCATTCTAACTGCTGTATGTTTTAATTCTACAGACGCAATTTTCATCATAACTCACCTACGCCATATGATTATATCTTAAATTTACCAATTATGCAAATCTAAAGCCCTTTAAAAAAATAACAGTTTTACATTTTACTGTCATTTTCAATATATTATAAACTTAATCCATAAGGATGCTCTTTACTACCATCGTGAGTTGCATCGTGAATAATTTTAATATCTGATTTTAGATAAACGACCGGACGGACCTCATTCGTACCGTACGCATTGTTGCCGCCGACATTCCCGCTGTCGCGCACATTGAAGACAACGTAAGCACCAGACGGACTAGGTATCGAAGTCATTGTCCATTGGTGTGTACTATTAAATAACCAACTGTTTTGAGCACAGTCCGTTTTATAACTATCATTACCCCAACTGTATAATTTATAATTCAAACACGTTTCTCTATTATAAGTATTACCGCCAGACGTTGCATACCCATAGTCACTTGGGTACATTAGTCCTACTTTCCCTATCCATTTAGTTGTTCTTGGTGTTTCGTCATTACAATAATCTCCGCTTGTACATATTTTACCGGTTTTATCACTTCGTTCTGCTGTGTAAAATGTTTGAACGGTTGCGATACTCGTATAACTACTCCAATCATTATCAAGAGTTCCGGTATTCCACATTACTCGGGCTACTTGGTTTCTTGCAGTTGCACCTAATCCTTTCATACTTCCAGTTTGCGAAAAATCACAAGCTTTGTTTGATTTGTTACTACCACCATAGCAAGTTCCAACTTGACTATTATAATAAACTGTATTTAGTGCTATTTGAATTGCCGATGTGCTCCATTCATTTACTCCATAACCATTATTGACGTTTGAGTCAGTTGAATCCCACGAATAAGTATCTAGTGATGTATCCTTTATTATCTTCAATAATTTCTTTTGCGTACACTTTTCTTCATAATTTTCCGTTGTAACTGAATCGTTACCAATATCTTCAGGACATTCATACATCTCAAAAGTACCAATAATTTGCCAGTCTTCTCCATTGAAGGTTACGTAGTTATTTGGAGTTGCCCCTATATATCTAACATTTTTATCGGGGTCATCATTTTTCATAGTATCATTATGCGTCGCTAATAAACTCTCTATATAATCGGCTCCTGTCTGCTCTGCTGCTACTGCGCTGATTACTATCTTGGAATTAAGTGTTTTTCCTCCTACTGTTTCATTTGTACCACTTTCATCTAGCCATATTCTTAAACTATGACTATTGGACTGCCCTGCTCCAACCCCACTAGTAGCTAATGTTTTTGATTTAATAGAACCATCTTCTACTGTAGCTACTACTTGTAAGTTAGCATTATCAAATCTTACTGGTTCATTATCATCTAGCATTACTTTGATATATTGATCATCCATATCTGAACCTTCTAGTATTT
>CANQMM010000024.1 GCA_947624955.1 uncultured Bacilli bacterium
ATTAAAAATTTGACAAAAAAATAACCATTTTATAATGGTTTGCACAATTTTTATGTTTCAAAACTGATAAATTCCCGCTATTATTATTACTCATATCTTTCACCCTTTCATATATTCTCATTAATAATCTATGTGAAAAACGAGAATAAGTGAATTGTTTTATTTTTTTTATTTTTGTAGTATAATGATTATCAGGTGATAAAAATATATGTTAGCAAATAGATTTGTTCAATACGCAATTATCTTAGTTGTCTTACTGATTATTTCTTTAGTATTTATTAAACTAAAACAGAAGAATTTCTCTAATGAAATTAATAAACTCCTTAAATACTTAGGTGGTAAAGAAAATATTATCAATGTCGAATGTAATATGTCTCGACTTAAAGTTATCTTAAAAGATGTCTCTATTGTCGATAAAGAAGGTATTCAAAAACTTGGTGCTCGCGGTATTGTCGAAATCGATAATCAATTAAAAATAATCTTTGATAAAAATGCGAAGACTTTAAAAAAATATATCAAAGATATGTTATAAAAGCTTTTTAAGCTTTTTTTATTTCTTCGATATATTTAATATCTTTAATATCTATTTTACGATTACTCTTCGTAATTATATAATCTTCTGTTCTAGTAGCAATCCGGTCAGTAAATTCTTGATTACCTACGATAAATCTAAAATCGATCATATAAGGAATTCTTCCTGAATGATAAAGATTACTTATATACTCCTTAACATTCATCTCTTTATTCCTATCTCCCTCTTTAAATACTTCCTGACCATTACTCATCTTTTTCTCTATTGGATTGGCAAAAACTCTTGGTAATTCCACTCTAATCCCCCCTATTATAGATTATGAAATATAAATAATTAGTTGAATATTACTCATAATAATACTATGAAAAGAATATTTACTAAAAATTACTATTATTTAATTCCTATACTAATACTCTACTCCATTAGTCTTTTTACTATGCATAAATATACCATCTATTTTAATAAACACCTTATGTGGCTAACCACTAGTTTAATTATCTATTTCCTTATCATCCATCTCAATCTCCAAAAATTAATTAAATATCACTATGTATTCTATTTTTTCACCATATTTTTACTCGTCCTCGTATTATTTAATGGTAAGAGTGTCAATGGTTCTCAAGCTTGGCTCGATTTCTATTTTTTTAATATTCAACCTAGTGAGCTTGCTAAAATATCCCTCTTTCTCACTCTTACCATCTTAACAATTCAAAAACAAAGTATCTTAAAAATTATCCTACTTACTTTAATCCCGGCAGTTCTTACCTATCTTGAACCTGATACCGGGGCCATCATTGTCTACTTAATAATTTTACTTATTTGTTTACTAAATTATGGTTTAAAGAAAAAAACTTTACTGCTTCTTACGACCTTATTTATTCTTCTTACAATGGCGATTATCTATCTATATCTTTTTCAAAATAATCTATTCATTAAGATATTTGGCACATCCATTTTTTACCGTCTTGACCGGTTAAAGAGTTTTACGACTCTAGATAATATTCAAATCGAAAATGCCCTAGCCTCAATCAGTACCCACAATTATCTATATTTCCCTGAAGCTCATACCGATTTTATCTTTGCTCTTACTATTGCCAATATAAGTTCTCTATTTCTGCCCATTATTATTGCTTGCTACATCTATATACTTTTATCCTTTAACTATCTTGCTCTCCATCCACGAAAATTACCAAAAATTTCTTTTCAAATAATTTTCTATATCCTACTATTCCAAGTCTTTGAAAATATCTTTATGAATATTGGTCTTTCCCCAATTATCGGTATTCCTCTTCCTTTTCTAAGCTATGGCGGTTCTTCTACTATCTCTTTAATTATTATAATCGCCCTAGCCCAAAACTTCTTAAATCACCGTTATAAAATTAATTAATAGTAAGGATATGGTCGATATGGATATGGTTGATAACCATATGGTGGATAAGGTTGATATGGATAAGGTCCTTGATTAGCAATTATTGGTCGCGGTCTACTAATTCCTACCGCTGCCCCACCAACTAAAGCTCCAGTAATAAAAGGTAAGACAAATCCCCGATTATTACCATAGTAATTATTATAATACATATAAAAAACTCCTTTCATCATATTTTATGAAAAGAGTTTTTTCTTGTTATTATTCATAAATCCCTAAGTATTGCTTTTTCTTGCCTTTTCTAATTACCAAGACTTTGCCTTCAATCGCCAAAGATTTATCGATTACTTGATTTTCATCACTATATTTTTGATTATTGATAGTTATTGCTCCACTACTTAACATTTCTCTTGCTTCTCTTCTCGATGTACATATTTCATTATCTACTAATAAATCGATTAATTTTGCTTCTTGCGGTAATTTAATAGAAGGAACCATTTTCATCCCGACCATTATTTCCTTAACGGATAATCCTTCTAAATTCCCACTAAATAATGCTTCACTAATCTTAACGGCTTTATTGTATTCTTCTTCACCGTGAATATCACTGATAATACATTTAGCCAAAGTCTTTTGAGCAATTCTTAAATGTGGTGCTTCCTCGTGTTGTTTTACGACATCCATAATCTCTTCCGGTGTTAAAAAGGTAAATACTTTTAAGTAATGTTCAACCATCTTATCATCGGTATTAATTAAATATTGATATAATTCATAACTCGATGTCTTATCGATATCTAACCATAGAGCATTACCTTCACTCTTCCCAAACTTATTACCTTGAGCATCGAGTATTAATGGCATTGTAAATCCGTAAGCTTCTTTACCTTCAATCTTTCTAATTAAATCGATACCGGTCGTAATATTCCCCCATTGATCACTACCTTCTACTTGCATAATACAATTCATATTACGATACATATTTAAAAAGTCATAACCTTGAATTAACATATAACTAAATTCGGCATAAGTAATCCCGGTTTCTAATCTTCTATCGATAATATCTTTTGCTAACATATAATTAACATTGATATATTTCCCAATATCTCTTAAAAAATCTAGATATTCATAACCCTTAAACCAATCATAATTATTAACTAATTGCGCTTTCCCCTCAAATAATTTATCGATTTGTTTACTAATTCCTTTAATATTTTGTTCGAGAGTTTCGATACTCATTATTTCTCTTTCCGCAGTCGGTCTTGGATCCCCTATTCTTCCCGTAGCTCCCCCACATAACAGAATCGGTTTATGTCCCATTTTCATTAATCTTTTAGCAGTTACTAAAGAACTATAATGTCCGATATGTAAGCTATCAGCCGTTGGATCAGTTCCCCAATAGAAAGTAATACTTTCATTATTAATTTTATCTTCTATTCCTTCTCCCGCAACATCTTTTATTAAACCTCGCCATTGTAATTCTTCCCAATTACTCATCTTTTTCATATATCTCTTCCTTCCAAATAAAAATGTTCATAAGTCTAAGGACGCAATTCTACGCGGTACCACCTTAGTTTATGAACATCTCATACACTTTATTCTTAACGCGAATAACGTTTTAGCTCCAGAGTTGTAAATTCCTTCTTCACTAATTACTACTATTTTATCATAGTTTATTTTTAATGCAAGTATTATTCATCTTCAGCATCTTTATTCTTTCCCCGGAATAATGATGTTAACATACTAAAGTTAAAATATATCTTATAACCTAATATACGTAATATCGTATAAGCAATTATCAATACTAATAGAATAACTACGATGATGATTAAGAAAACATTCGTCCCTTTTTCAATTCCCGCAATAGTAATTACATAATCCGTAAAAGTTGCATCTTCCGCAATAACTCTAACACGAACCATCGAACCAATCACTAAGTTTTCATTATCGGTTATTTCTACTGTAGCATTTTCATCATTAGCTACCGCCGTAATATCGAGACTAGTCTCATCTTTATTAAGGATTACTTCGTATTCTAACTTATCACTAGCAAATTCGATTTCCTTATCTTTAATTGTTAATTCTTTTAAACTACTATCATTAGAGATTACTAAGTCTTCCCCTTTACGAACAACATTGATTGTATAAATTCTATCAAAATCGTTAGGAGTACTTACTTTGATAGTTACAACATTGACTTCTTCAACTTTAAAGTTCTCATTACCATTAATTTCGACCGTATCCGTTTCGCTTTTTGGAACTGCATTAATTAATAATGATTCTACCTCATAAGGAACTGTTACATTATATTCTAATACTTTGGCATCAAATGCCGGATCTAAATTAATATTTTCTTGTTGCAAGGTCAATGATTGTAACAATCCTAAATCTTCATTGCTTACTATTGGCTGTTCAGTTTGCTCTCCTGAGCCTTCTCGCGTAATTTTAATCGTATAAGTTTTCGTTGTTCCAATTTCACTCTTAACTTTAATTAAAATGGAATTAGTCCCTACTCCCAGATTAAATGTTCTAGGTCCATAATCTTTAACAAAAGAAGATTTATTAGAATCAGTTAACTCCGCTTCGATATAGATTTTTCGAACATCATTGCTAACTGTTCCCGTATAAGTTGTTCTAGATGGGGCAAAAGTCTCATTTAAAGTAACTCCTTCTATTGCTAAAGACTTTAAAGTATTGACATTGCTTCTATTATCCGGTCTTTTGATTTTTAGAGTATAAGTTATTTCCTTGCCGGATGAACTTTGAGCTTTAATTAATATCGTATTCGTTCCATATTTAAGGGAAACATTTCTTGGTCCGTAATTTGCTACAAATGATGAACCATCTTGTTGTAAAGTCGCATTGACATTGACACTACTAGCATTGACTGTTGCGGTATATTCTACGACATCGGGATTAAAAGCTGGACTTAGACTGCCATTATCGATTGATAATGAAACTAATTTAGTCGTTGTATCATTTTGCGTAGTTCCACTAGTTCCCTTAGGTACACAAGAATATTGATATACTTTTTTACAATAACGATTTTCTACTCCATAAGGAACTATATCCGTTAAAGCATTAAAAGTACAACCATTTTGAATTTCTTTGGTATATACTTCATCGAATACATATCCTGGAGCACAAGTAGCTATATCATTATAATTAGCTGGTCTTTCTTCTCCTTTAACTCCATTAGATACATAACATTTTTCGGCCGTTCCACTACCTGTAACATTATATGCTGGTTTTTCACTACAAGAAGTAGTTATTGTTATATTTTGACTAAGCCCGGAAGCCATTCCCTTGGAATCAACTAAATATAACTTATAAGTGCCATTTTTTAAACTAAAATAATATTTACCATCTTTTTTCCCAAAAGAATCAATTTTCTCTTGCTCATTAGTATTAGTATTAACTGTATAAAAGTAAGACACTGGATTAGTAGCTTCATTAATTTCCGCTACTACTAAATCGGCATAACTACCACCTACTGTAACTTTTTTAAATGTCGGTGTTGAAGACGCCGCAATTACCTGTTCCGTATACTCATCTATTAATTTTTTATTTTCATTGACTGAATTTATACATATATAAGTACCAAATATCATTAAAAAACTGATTAAACTAATTAATATCGTTTTTAACTTAGTCTTTTTAGCCATCCAAATGCACTCCTATTCTTATAATTAATCATAACATTAATACTAATTGATTTCAATAAAAAAAAGATAACTAATTATCTTTTTCGCCTTCTAATCTGTCAACTGCATCTTGTAATACTTTGGCAGTTTTTTCTTTTACTTCTTCAGTAACTTTTTGAATAGCTGGTGTGCATTTCTCTTTAGCTAGTTGTACTAACTCTTCCGTTTTCTTTTTAATGTCTTTGGCTTTCTTTTTCGCAATGCTCGCCACTTTCTCTTTGTCTAAGTCCGCTAATTCTTTTTTGATTTCTTTAATTTTGGCTTCGATATTATCTTTTACTTCTCCTGGATCGATATCTTTAATCTTCTTAACTAATTCATCCATTTTAACTTTTAAATCTGCTCTTGTTTCTTTACCACTTTTGGGAGCAAATAACATACCAATACCTGCTCCTACTCCTAAACCTACTAAAAACTTACCAAAACCGCTTTTCTTTTCTTTTTCCATTATTCCTCATCCTTCCTATTTTTTTTACTTTTAAAAATTTTCCCAATTAAGCCACTTACACCATCGACTACTTTATCGGTAAGTGATACGATTTTATCAGTTGTAAAATCGATAATACTGAAGAAACCATTTAATGATTTTACTTTATCATTGACATCATCGACTACTTTTTCTACTTTAGAGATTGTCTTAATCGATTTGATTCCTAAAACAATTCCCACTATTAATATTATAATCAATAAAATATAAATTATTATTGGTAAAAATACTTGTAAAAATTCAACCATCATTTATCTTCATCCTTTCTATCATCATACATTGAATCAATTAGATTAAATAAATCGCCTTCTAAAGTTTCTTTCTTACTTGTTGTATCTTGTTTATTCAATTCTTTTTCAATTTCATCTAAAATCTCTAAGGCGGAAGTATGTTCATCGACTACTTGATAATCGCCACCCTCTTCACTGCTTTCTTGGCTGTCACTAGCACTATCCGTATCGGTATCTTCTTCATCGACATCATCATAATGGGTAATTATTGGTTCTATATCATCAACCATATCTTTTTCATCGATGCTATTGACAATTACATCTTCAACAGTTGTTTCTTCATTATTATCAAACTCATCGAGAATTAAATCATCGATCGATTTATCATCTGCTTTTTTAACTTCTGGTATTTCAATATCTTCCCCAAAAGCTTTCTTCCTAATACTATCGACATCTCTAATTAAAGTATTCTCCGTTTTTGGTTTATCTACAACATCTTCCTTACGATAATTCTTATCTAGTATTCCGTAAACAGGAGAAATAACCGGCGAAGGTCGGAAAGGTTTCTTTTCTTCAACGGTCTTCGTCATCTCATATCTACTGTAATCTTTATAATCTACGCGTTTAATATTTGTTGTCGTCGTTTTAATTACAGTATCTTCAGTTCTTCTCGGTGCTTGACTCATACTAGGTCTTGCTTGTTCTCTTCCACTATTAGGATAATTAACTCTTTCAAATTCTTTTTCATCGAAAGACATAAAAGGTGAACTTTTCTTAACTTCTTCTTTAGGTAACTCACTTTCTCTTTCAATATTGTTACTTACTTCGACATCTCTTTTAATACTTCTACTTCGATAAGGAGGAACATCTTTGGGTTCACTCTTTACGGGTTCACTTTTCTCTTCTTTCTGTGTAATAACTGGAATATCTTCCTCATCTACAAATAAAATATCTTTTATCTTATCAAATAATCCCATCGTCTTCACCTTCCTAGTTAATTAAATCCCCATCGTGTATTTCTTCTTCAATATATTTATTTTCATCTTCTTCTTGGGCTTGTAAATAATTACTATCATCTTTGGGTTCGAATATATTAAATTCTGTCTCTTTAAATTGTAAAACATTATCACCTAATAAATTATTTAATATTGTATCATTATACGTAATTGATGATAATATAGTCAAAGAATTAAATACTGCATCATTGATTTCCTCTTCTTCTACTATTACCTCTATTTTAGCATAATTATACATGATTTCAACTAGATATTTTAAAGAATCCATTTTTTTTATTTCTAAATAACCAAATTTATCTTCATAATTAATTGGTTTAGAATAGTATGCTTCCTCATTAATTTCAAAGTCTTCAATTACTCTATTTAAGTAACTGATGGCATCGATATATAAATAATAGGTATTTGCTGTATCACTAAGTCGTTCATTGTAAGCAGTATAATCTATGACTTTCATTCCTCTTGGAACATAATATTTATAACCCTTACGATTTTGGTTAGCCATGGCTATTTCTCTTTGCACACCACTATCTATTATCTCATCCAAATTCATTTTACTAACCGGTGTACAGCCACAAATAAAAATAATCGTTATTAGCGCTAATAATCCTTTTTTCATAAGTTCGCTCCTAATCCCATTATTCATTATATCATTTCTCTATCTTTTTTTCTACTCTCAAATATTTTATTCTAATTCCTTGGGCTTTAAACTTCTTTTCATACTCTGTCTCAATATCTAAGATCTCCGGATTGGTCGTTATATCTAAAGCCATTTCTTTAATTACAAAACCATTCTCACTAAAACTTAAGACACTACTGATAAATAACCCTTCATTATCTGTCTTTTGCTCGATCATAATTTTATCTTTAAAGATTTTCTCATAAATTTTTAAAAATGGTGTGGCTGTCAGTCTTCTTTTGGCTTGTCTTTTCTTTGGCCACGGATCAGAGAAATTAAGATACAACTTATCGATTTCCCGGTCAAAGACCTGTTCTAGTCTTAAAGCATCTATAATGATGATTTTTAAGTTAGGAATTTCTATATCTTGTAACTTTAGTAAAGCTTTAGCAACAATACTATCATATCTTTCGACTCCAATAAAGTTAGTGTCCGGGTTCCTCTTCGCCATCTCAATTAAAAAGTCCCCTTTACCCATACCAATTTCCAATGCTAATGGCTGATCATTTCCAAATAATTTTTGAAAATTCCCTCGATATTCTTCCGGATTTTTAATTATATACTGACTATTTTCAATAATCTCTTTGGCGTTTTTCACATTTCTTATCCGCATTCTATCACTACTTTCCTTAATTAAACATATAATTTTACTAAAGGGAGGAATTATTTTGAAAAAAGACCGTAATACATTTTTCCAAAGTGCTGGTATGACTAGTCAGACCATTATGCCTAACTATCAGATGCCTCTACCTAATAACAACCCCTACTTTAACCAAGGGCCTGCACCAGTTCAAGCTAGCCAAGCGAGTCAAAGTTTTTATTCCGGACCTGATTTAAACTATATGGCTAATCCCAATAATAATTATTATGATGATTTAGACAATCACTTATCGAAGATTGAACGGCAATTAAATCGTCTCGATTCCCGTATCACGAAAATTGAAAATAATTTAAATCTCAATTTAAGTGATAATGATTATTCTTCGAAGATGTATATGGTTTAATCAGTCTTAAACTTACCAAAAGTAAGTTTTTTTAATATCTTATTATATAAATTCTCCCCTAAAACCGTTTTCAAGATATTCCATTTATATAATAATCCTAAATAAACTATGGCCCCCACTAGGGCATTAATCCCAATATAGATTATACAAGATAATTTACTTGCATAATTAACCGGTATTAACCATTTAAAGAATAATACGGCAACGACCATTAAAGCGGTCGGGATAACTAGTAAAATTAGTAAACGAATCGTCCTGCCAAAACATAAACCGTGCTCCTTTTTTAAATTCGTTAAGATATACATCGATGATACAAAATAACCGATAATACTCGCTATCGATGCTCCTAGAAATGCCGGTAACTTTAAATAGTTTAAAAGTAACATCAAAGGTACATCTAATACCGCATTTAATACAAACCCTAATAAAGCCGACTTATAAACCAATTTAAATTTATTCAATGATTGTAAAGTTGAACTAGATATCATGTAAACATTACCAAAGAAAGCGACAAAGACGGTTATCGATAAAATCATCGGTCCATAGCTACTCCTTAATCCATAGAAAACACTCCATACTGGTTTAGCAAGCAATGATAAACCGACACTCATCGGTAACGATACCATAATGATTATCTGTAAAGCTTGATTTAACTTGACACTTACCTCTTTAAAGTTTCGTAAAGTATAAGCACTGACAATCGTTGGAATCAAACTAACTGTCATTCCCATCGCAATTGAAGTAATTATCATATTGATCTTCGAAGCCCAAGTGGTAATCGAACTCGTCACAAACTCGACACTCGTTGCATCAAGCCCGATATAATTCATCGTTCGCGAGATTAAAACCATATCGATAAAATTATAAATACTGAAGATTGTATTAATTACAATGAAAGGAATTGCATAAGAAAATACTTTCTTTATTATCGTTTTGTCACTAACCGGGTCTTTTTCCGCATATTTTTTAATTCCTAATTCTTTTTTATTTTCTTGAATTTTTCTTAAGACATAAAGATAAGCTACTAAAGCCCCGAAAAACGCACCGGTCACTGCAATACAAATTGCTAGAGTTTCACTTTTTTTAAAGATCTTCAAAGTCACAAAACATCCTAGTAGGATTACCCCAATCCGGACCACTTGTTCAATTATTTGGCTGACGGAAGAGACATTAATTATTTTATGACCTTGGAGATATCCTTTACTAACACTTAAAAAAGGTACTACCAAGATAGCTAGGGAGACACAGCGGATGGCTAAAGCGACCTCACCAATCGTATTTCCTCCACTTAAATCGCCCAGTAATAAACTCGCAATTGGTCGAGCAAAGATAATTAATACTAAAAATATTGCTACCGCCATAAACATTAATATTGTTTTTCCTAAGCGATAAGCTCTTTGCTTAGCTTCCATCATCCCTAGAGTTTCATATTCCCCAATCAATTTACTAATCGCAATTGGTAAACCCGCTGTCGATATATCTAAGAATATGACATAGATATTATAAGCATAAGCATATAAGGCACTACCTTTAACCGTTATCATTGCATAAAAAGGAATAACATAAAGCATTCCTAAAATCTTCACAATAACTATTGCTAAAGTGGCAATTATCGTCCCTTCTACAAAAGAACTTTTTTTCATTCTTAACCTCTCATTTTTCTTCATATAACACCATTGCGGAAAAACAGTAAACTTGCTCTTCGCCAAATATACTAACAGCAACGTTATATTTAATATCAATTATATCATAATTATGACTACAAATAAAATTATTAACACTTTTTTCTAAATCCTTTTCGTGTCCCTCATCAAAAACTATCACTTTCATCTTATTCACCAAGATAAAAATAACATAATATTTTCCTATATTTTGTCGAAATAACTAATAATTATCGACTAATTCTCTACTATGAACTAAAAATACTTGGTAATCTAATATTTCTTGTTTCGCAAAATCATACTTGATGACTAAATTGTAATAATTCCCACTTCGCTTAGCATATTCACTAATAATATAAGACCCGGTATCATCGTGCATAAAAGCACTAATTGTCCCAATACTATCAAATTGTTCTAAAGATCTATTGAACACCTTAGCATACTCACTAATCTTTTGGTAAGCTCTAATATAATCTTGATTCTTTATTTTATCTTCTTTAATTATCTGACTATTTACTAACATCCCGATTATGAAACTGAACTCCTCATCATCCTGCCAACTTTTCTTCACAACTTTTTCATACAACGTAACTAAGACATCCACTACTTTCACTTTCTCTTCATTAGTTGGTTCTTGTAAACGATGCGTACTACTTAAAAACTCGTTTATTTCTTCAAAGCTAAACCCATTATCAAGCATTAATTTAATAAATAGATATCTTCCTTCTTTACTAAAAATCATTTCGCGTACTTCATCAAAACCTAATATATAAGCTAAGGCGCTTACAATCGTTGTTTGGGATTTATATGTTCCTAGACAATTATGAATTAGATAATGACTCGAAAAGTATTCGGCTCCTCCTTCAATTAAGAAATTCCCTTCCTCAAAGTCTATCTGAACCAATCCTTCTCTTTCCTGATAGTTTAACTGTTCATATTCTTTTGGTGATATATACTTATCCTCATCTAGATAAACCCCATCTTCTTTTAGATAACTATTTAAATTATAATCGATAAAATGGACTAATTCGTGATAAATAGCAAAAACATCATCACTTAAGGCGATTTCCATCTCATCTTGTTTAAACATTCCGGCTACTCCTAAACCTAAGTCATCTACTTTTTTAATAGTTAACATACTTAAAACCTCTAAAAAATAATTTTCTTCTAAATATTCCAAATTATTAGCAACGACTTTAAATGTTTCTAGGGTCTCTTTTTTATAACTAGTTAATTTTGCATTATTAAGAACAATATAGGCGTATTTCTTAAATAACTCTTTGTTTTGGTTAATGTCATCTGCTATCTCTTCTAACTGATAATCTTTAATGACCGCATCTATACTTATCTCTCCATAAGGTCTTAAATTGTCTTCCAAAATTAAGTTATTATCTAAAGCATCCTTATTATTCGTATTTTCAATAGTTAAGGTCGTAAATCCCCAAAGATTATTTAAAATTATCTTTTTATCTTGATAAATGATATTATCATAATTATTATTTAATAATACCTGCCTATTATCTAGTAATCCATAATAGCCATCTAATTTATAGCGACAATATTTCATTCCGACAAAGCACGTAATCTCTTCGTATTCGCTAGATATTTTCTTTAAATCTTTATCGACAAAATAACTGTGAGCCATATCATTACAAATATAGGTATCTTCCCCAACATAAGTTAAATCGACATAACAAGTGTGCTCAATCTCGTGATTGTCCAAGTCATAGACTTTTAAACGATTTCCTTCCCACTTTAGAATATAATCTCCTTGAATGTTACTGTTTACGCCCACATTAATTACATTTTTATCTTTGAGAACATAACTTTCAAAATAGTTAAATAATATTAAATCTTTCTCTTGACTTGGATTAACTTCATATTCCGTAAAACAAATATCACTTATTAAGTGGTCATCCCCATCATAAATATTAAACCCTATTTCACAATTATATTTTAAAGTATAACCGGCTACCTTAATCTCGCTATTTCTTTTGACTACATTCCCACTCTTATAGACAAATTCTTCTTCATCATTTATCTTCACTAAATAACCTACTAGAAAGTCATTGATTACTTCTCCCTTACTTAATTTCCTGCTTTCCATATCATAGTAATAAACCTCATCAAGATTAATGCCATATATGCCCTTATCACATCGGATAATTTCTTCTATGTTACTAACTACCTCGTGGTCTTTTAAATTGATGATTTTATCTTCCGTAAATAAATACCCGTCATATAAATCTTCACTAAATTCTCCATTAGTTACTTCTTCTTCCTGAAAATTATATATCTTTCCTTGATTATAGTAGTAATCTTCACCCGTAATTTTATCACTTATTATATAAGCATCATCGATTACGCGAAATAAATAATTACCTTGATTATCATAAATATAAGTAAAATCGCCATCAAATTTAGCTAGATATTTTGCATTACTCCCGGCATAAGAACTACGCTTATCTTCTAACTCGATAATTACCTTACCATCTTCATTAATTACGCCATATTTATCGTTCTTCTCGACAACGTAATTATCGTTTATCTTCTCTTCAATATGATAATTTACATAATCTTTTTTTTCAACGATTACTGGATAATTTTCTAGTTCCTCCTGAAGATTGTTTTTTCTTAGCCCCAAGTATATTCCTAATAGCAAACAAAAAAAGGCGATAAACCCCATCACCCAATAAATAATTGTTTTTGTTTTTATGGCTGCCTTTTGTTGTTTCATATCCTACTGTTCAAAAACTCCTTCAAATGTTTCGACAATTTCCAATTTATCTTTTGAATAGAACTTAAATTTTTCTCCTTCATGGCGATCCTTAGTACCTTCAAAACGATAATAAATAATGTAATCTTCACCTAACTCTACTTTAGAGTTAACTCTTTCATTATTTTGATACCAAGAATTTATGACATTAGAATCTTCATAAAGTAGGCCCTTTTCTCCATATACTTTAAAAATTAAATTATAACCATCTAAAGAACTAAAATACTCACTATCTGTAACTAATGCTACTTGATTATTAAATCCTAATACTTTTAAAGCATCAAAAGTTCGGTAATCTGCTAATTGTAAGACATATTCTTCATCTTTTAAATATATGGCTGTTGCATCAAGAATTGGCATATCGCCATCACGTGATATCTTTGCCGTTATTTTCACTTTTAAATCCGGTATAACTTGCGAATAATCTAAAAGAATATTGTCTAAAGGATTTCCGCCACTAACGTCTTCGATGATTTCTCCAATTGTTTTATTAGCTTGATAATCATCTTGCCCAATGGTAATTTCCGCTACTCCCTTAATAACTTGCATTGAGGTTTTAGTAGCTACCTCTGTACCTTTATTGGTTTCCTTTTCTGTCGGTTGCTCCTCTTTAAATACTTTATCGTAAATAATATATCCCCCAATACCTAAAACTATCACCACGATTAATCCAATAATCCATATTTTAATATTTCCCTTTTCCATCCTTATCACCTATATCTAGTATATCATTATAATAGATTTCCAACAATCATAATTAACAAGTTCCCCTTAATTTGACATTTTATCTACCTTAAAAAATATTTTTATCTTCAATTTTCTTTTTAAATTTATAAATTTTTGCTGGTCGATTTCCTTCAAATTGTTCACTTTTATTAGTATCTTCAATTAAATTTAAACTGAGCATCCGCTTCCGGAAATTTCTTCTATCAAATTTTTTATTTAGTATCGCTTCATAGACTTTTTGTAATTCTGGCATCGTTACCCCATCCGGAAATAAACTCTTCAATATATTGGAATTGACGATTCTTTTTTGTAATTCTTTTAAAGCTTCCGCTAATATCTCTTCGTGGTCATAACCCAGTGGTGGTATTTTATCGATGGGAAACCAATCGGCATTGGTAGTTGAATCCGTTTCTCTTAATACTTTTACGCGTTTACTATCGATTACCCCAAAGAAACCGACAGCAATCATTCGCATTACTGGCGAACGATCTACTCTCCCAAAAGTTTTAAATTGGGTAATTTCTATATCCTTAATTCCTGTCTTATCGAAGATTTCTCTTCGTGCTCCATCTTCTAAATCTTCATCGTTATATAATGCTCCCCCTGTTAGTACCCAATCTCCTAAAAATGGTTCATTCTTTCTTTTAATTAATAATACTTTCGTTATCCCTTGTTCTACTGTAAATATTGCGGTAATAACGTGTATACCTTGTCCTTTATAGCGTTTATTCTTGATATCCATTTGATCACCTTCACGTATAACCATTATATGTGTATCTCATACACTTGTCAATTCTGCAACATGAAAAAAATACCATATCGGTATTTTCCCCTTATTTAATTACTAATTGGTCTTTTTCTACATCGACAAGGATTTCTTTATTCTCGGTAATCTTCCCCATAACGATATCCATAGCAACCATATTTTCAATCGTTTCGGCAACATATCTTTTAATTGGTCTTGCTCCATAAGTTTCATCATAAGAATTATTAACGATGAAATCCTTAGCTTCCTTAGTTAACTTAATCGTTAACATTCTATTACTTAATCTTTTCTCTAAGTCTTTAATAATCTTATCTAAGATATCATAGACAACCTCTTTACTTAAAGAATTAAAGTAAACTATCTCATCAATTCTATTTAAAAATTCTGGTTTAAAACTATTATGTAATTCTTGACTAATTAATTCATTCTTATTAGGTAGATTTTCCAAAATATATTCACTACCTAAATTACTAGTCATAATAATAATTGTATTTTTAAAATCGACGGTCTTCCCTTGACTATCCGTAATTCTTCCATCATCTAGTATTTGTAATAATATATTGAATACATCCCGATGGGCTTTCTCAATTTCATCAAATAATACAATACTGTAAGGATTTCTTCTTATGGCTTCCGTAAGTTGTCCACCTTCATCATAGCCGACATATCCCGGAGGAGCTCCGACTAATCTAGAGACACTATGCGCTTCCATATATTCTGACATATCGATTCTGACCATATGCCGATCATCATCAAATAATTCGTAAGCGAGAGTTCTTGCCACCTCCGTCTTCCCAACCCCTGTTGGACCTAAGAAGATAAATGAACCAATCGGCCGATTAGGATCTTTAATTCCCGCTCTTGCTCTAATGATCGCTTTGACAACTTTTTCGATGGCTTCATCCTGTCCCATAACTCTTTCTTTCATCCGGCTATCTAAGTTAATTAATTTTTCTTTTTCACTTTCCACTAACTTACTTACCGGAACATTCGTCCATTTTGCAATAACTTCCGCAATATCATCTTCAGTTACTTCATCTCTTAATAATTTATTATTCGTATTCTTCTTTAATTCCTCTAGTTCACTTTCTAGTTTCGGAATATCGCCGTGCCGTAGTCTGGCAGCGGTATCCAAATCATAGGAGTTTTCCGCACTAGCAAGCTCGTGCCGATACTTTTCTAATAGCTCTTTCTTTTCCTTAATTTGATTACTTGCTTCTTTCTCTTTTTGAAAGTCTTCTTTTAATTTTGTTTCTTCTAATTTTAAATCATATAACTCTTTATCTAATTCTTCTAAGCGTTTTAGAGAATAGTCATCTTTTTCTTTCTTGAGTGCTTGTCTTTCGATTTCTAAAATCATAATCTTTCTTGTTAATTCATCAAGAACTACCGGCACACTATCCATCTCCACTTTGATGGTAGCACAAGCTTCGTCGATTAAATCGATAGCTTTATCCGGTAAAAATCTATCCGTAATATATCTATCAGATAGAGTAGCTGCTGCTACTATTGCTCGGTCTTTAATTGTAACCCCGTGATGAATTTCAAATCTTTCTTTTAAACCCCGCAATATTGCAATCGTATCTAAGACACTTGGAGCACTAACAATAATCTTTTGAAATCTTCTTTCTAGAGCGCCATCCTTTTCAATATATTTGCGATATTCATTTAATGTTGTCGCCCCAATACATTTAATGGTTCCTCTAGCTAACATCGGTTTAAGAATGTTTCCGACATTCATTCCGCCTTCTACTTCACCTGCACCCACAATCATATGAATTTCATCGATGAATAAAATAATATTCCCATTAGATTCTTCGATTTTTTTAAGAACTGCCTTTAATCTCTCTTCAAATTCTCCCCGGTACTTAGCTCCGGCTACTAAAGCAGCTAAATCGAGTTCCCATATGGTCTTATTCTTTAAACTTTCCGGAACATCCCCACTAACTATTCTTAAAGCTAAACCTTCGACAATCGCTGTCTTACCAACTCCGGGTTCCCCAATTAATACTGGATTATTTTTCGTTTTTCGCGATAAAATTCTCGTAATACTTCTTATTTCATCATCACGACCAATTACCGGATCAAGTTTATTTTCTTTAGCAAGTTTAACGATATCTCGTCCATACTTACTAAGGACATCTTCTTCTTGATTATCATAAATATTACCTACGTTCATAATCCCACTCTCCTTTACAAGGAGCATTATAACACTACGATTAGCACTTGTCAATCACAAGTGCTAATATAACTAGAATCTTCCGATTTACTAACAATATTCAACAAATTACTACAATTAAGATAATCTTGATAAGTCCTAAACCATTCTTTAAATAAATAATTATCTTGATATTTTAAAATAATACTACTTAAATCATAGTCATCATACTTTTTAATTTCTTCTTTATTATCTATTACTAAACATAATAACATTCTTTCCATCTCATTTAACTCATCCCGATTCTTTAAACTGATTATTGGCTTAATCCCAATATGTAAAAAGCCATAATCCGTCATTGCATCCGTTACAAAAGCTGACTTAATTAAAAAATCCTCATCTTCAAAACTAATACAAATCTTTAACTTTTTAATAAATCTTTTACTTAAATCCATATCATTTAAACAGTCTTTATCCCCACAAGCAAGTCTTTTATAATATTCTTTACTTATTTCTACTACACAATATTTATAATCCATATATATACATATATCAGATACTTTCCTATTACAAGTTTTACTTTCTAAAGCATCATTACAAAATACTGCTTTTCTAAGAACATTTAAAGGAATTAATGTTAACTCACTAATTAATTTTATGGCATAATCTCTTCTATTCATCATAATATCTTGCCATATCGGAATAAAATAACCTGGTATTATTTTTTCCACCAAATATCCTCCTTTCTTATTAACTCCTCTACTATATATATTATAGATAAATAGCCCATTTCCTTTTTTTATTTATAAATTTCCATAAAAAAAGATGAATTACTCATCTTAAATGCTTAATTGATATGTTTTTTCTTCATTACATTCAATTTTAGAAAAATGACTGGGCGCACAGCAATCGCATTGTGCCACAGCGCGGCGCTCGGAAGACGTTGCCTTCCAAACCGCCATTTAATTCGTCACGCTCAAAGTACTTACCTACGGACAGTTTTTGATTTACAAAAAAATAGATGTTCCTACACCTATTCCTTTTCTTACTT
>CANQMM010000025.1 GCA_947624955.1 uncultured Bacilli bacterium
TCCAAATGGAGGCCGCCAGTATTTGGCCTTATAGGCCTTAGCGAAAAACCACGTCTTATAGGCGTGGATTTTTATTTCCAAAACCCCCTGAATATTCAAATTCTATTGCTGATTAAGCAAGTAAATGATTATTACTAGGAGTAATAGAATAATAATATAGTGAAATAAGATTTGACAATCTTTTTTCATCTACATCGCCTCCAAACTAGCTCGATTAAATTTGAAGGCAAGCACAATGCGTCTTTCCAAAGTGGTATCATACTCAATAACCAATAAAAGTCAAAAAGCCAATTTTCAAAATTGCGGTCCAAAAATGGCTCAAAAATGATAAAACCCCCTAGATTTTTAACAAATTGCTCAAAAAATTAACCCCAATTTTCAAAATTGGGTATTTTTATTTATTGACACATATTTTAAGAGAAATAATCAATAAATAATAACATTTGTCGAAACTGTATAATTTCTAGTTAGCATTCTCTATATTTAAATAGAAAGGAAGAAAAATGCTTAAATTAAATCTAGAAATAATCAGGAATATTACGATTATCAACTTTCAAGGTTCCTTAACTAAAGAAGATTATGCTACTTTGAAAATGTTATATCAAGTAATTGAAAAACATGAGTTATATTCAATTATTTATAATTTTCAAGATTTAGTTAGTATCGACAAGTATTGTTATAACTTTTTAGAAAAGTTATTTAATTTAGTTAAGTTCCACGAAGGTATTCAATTATTAGTACCCGAAAATTATCCTCTAGATTTTTCCCTTCCTAGATATGCTACTAAAAATCAAGCATTACAAATTCTTTTCAGGTGATAATATGGATATAGACAGTATTATTAAAGCAAATGAACATTTAATTTATAAAATCGCTAGTCGTTTTAATGGTGTGGATAAAGATGACTTATACCAAGTAGGGGTCATCGGCTTATTAAATGCCCTAAAAAATTACTCAAAGTCCTCTAATGCTAAATTTTCGACCTATGCCTACGATTATATATTTGGCGAAATGTATAAACTAGCTAGTGAAAACCGCAATATTAAAATGAGCAAAGATGCCTTAAAACTCTATAAAAAAATTGAGCAAGCGCGTTATTATCTTGCCCAAAAGATGGGTTCAATGCCATCTGATAGCGATTTAGCCTTATTTCTCGAAATTGATGAAAATACCATATCGCAAATTGTTGCTTCTTCTAAATCAATTTTAAGTCTTGATTGCAGCCCACTAGAAGATACTGACTCCTTATATGAAGTAATTCCGGAAAGAGAAAGTCTATCTCTTACCGATAAAATTGCTGTTGATGACTCTTTCCAAGTACTATCCGATGATGAAAAGAAGATTATTAACTATCGCTATTACCAAGATTATACCCAAAGTGAAACCGCTAAAATACTTGGTATGACCCAAGTAATGGTCTCGCGGTATGAAAAGAAAAGTATCGATAAAATGCGTGCTTATTTAAATAGTTAATGAATAAAGATTTAAAAGCCATCCATATTATAAATGGAGGTTTTTTTAATGAAACAAGAAGAATATCAAGAATTAGTAAAACAATTAACACCAAAAGAAAAACGGCTTTCCCACGCCTTAATCGCTTTTGTGAGTGGGGGAATGGTTGGTGTCTTTAGCACCCTTGTCTATGAAATATTGACAACTACTTTTGCTTTAGGTAAATCGAGTGCGACCATTTGGACAGTTATCATTTTAATTGGTGTTTCATCCCTATTAACAGCTCTAGGCTTTTTTGACCGTTGGGTAAAAAAATGTCAATGTGGTCTCATTATTCCGACTAGTGGCTTTGCCCACTCCGTAACGAGTAGTGCCCTAGATTATAAAAAAGATGGCTTAATAACCGGTCTAGGCGCTAACTTCTTTAAACTAGCAGGTAGTGTTATCCTTTATGGCATTATTAGTGCCTTCTTATTGACCGTCATTAAGGTGGTGTTCTATGGCTAGTTTTATTTACGATAACGTCTATTTAAAAGATGCCTATACAATCGTCGGCCCTTATGAAACCAAAGGCAAATTATCTAACTTTGATTTAACAATTGAAGATATGTATTATGGGGAAAAAACTTTTGAAAAAGCTGAGGTCAAAATGCAAGTTAAAGCTATCGATAGTTTGATGGCCCGCAATTATCTCAATGATAATCAAGTTGACTGCCTAGTCGGTGGAGAATTGAGTAATCAGATAACTACTTCCTCTGTAACGGCTTCCAAATATAAAATTCCTTTCTTAGGATTATATAGCGCTTGTGCCACTTTTAATGAAGCTCTAATAACCGGTGCTAATTTAATTAAATTAAATAACCACCATATTATTGCTTATACAAGTTCCCATAATCTCAACAGTGAAAAACAATTCCGTTATCCGGTGGAATATGGCGCTCCTAAAAAGGAAAGTACCACATTTACCGCTACCGGTGCTATCGCTACCTTACTTACTGATGAAAAGACTAATATTAAAGTCGAATCGGCTACCATTGGTAAAGTCATCGACTATGGCATTAAAGATGTCAATAATATGGGTGCGGTAATGGCTCCTGCGGCCGTTCAAGTTTTGTTCGACCATTTAAATGAATTGCATCGTCCTGCTACTTACTATGATGTAATTATAACTGGGGACTTAGGCAATATCGGTGAAGAGTTATTCCGAAAATTATGTCAAAAACAAAATATCAAATATAATAAATATTTCGATGCCGGTACGGAAATCTATCGTCTTGAACAAGATACTAAAGCTGGAGCTTCCGGTCCCACCTCTTTGCCAATCGTTCTATTTAGTAAAATCTTAAAAGAAAAGAAGTATTCCAAAATTTTACTAATTGCTACCGGTTCCTTACATTCCCCATCCTTAGTTAATCAAAAAAATTCCATTCCGAGCATTGCTCACGCTGTTAGTTTGGAGGTTATTAAATGACATATTTAAATTCATTTCTATTTGTAGGTACTATCTGTTTGATTGGTCAACTAATACTAGATAATACTAAATTAACTCCCGGTCATATAACTAGTTTATTTACGGCTTTAGGAGCTTTATTATCTTTCTTAGGTATTTATAAATTATTTATTGATTGGGCCGGTATCGGCGCTAGTATTCCGATAACTTCATTTGGTAATTTACTCTATCAATCTTGTTATGAAGGCTATAAGATGAATGGTATCTTAGGAATGTTTACTCATTTACTAGGAGGAACATCTGGAGGAATAAGTAGTGCTATAATTTTTGCCACTATTCTAACAGTAATCTTTAAAGCACGCGATTAGCGTGTTTTTTATCTGACAAAAAATGCTACCAAGTAAATATTAAATATGCTATAATTAACTAGAGAATGAAGGGATAAATAATATGGAAGAAAAAAATACACCGGTTAATCCTACTACGACTAACAATAGCCAAGGGGAATTGGCTTCTTCAATCGTGTTACCTAAAGAAGTTGCATCTACTTCGGAACCAAAACAAATTAGTGAAAATCCCCTTCCTCAAAATGGGTCTAATTTTGAAAACGTCTTTGGTCAGTCACTAGAGGTGCCAACAGAACCGGAAAAGCCTTCAGAACCTGAACAACCTGCAGAAACCCCACAACCTATGGTTAATGAACCGCCGGTCGTTAGAGAAAAACCAATGGATGTATCCCCAAAAACTGAGGAAATGGCTTCTCCCAAAATCGAAGGCCAAGACCAAGTAATTGCGGAGATTAAACCGGAAAAAGAAGTCAGTCCAATTTTCTTAATCTTCATTTTTGCCGCTTTAATTCTTTTTGCTTTCTTTCTTCCAACTATTCAAGAAAAATTAACCGCTTATCAAAATTCCAAAATTCCGGTAACTAAAAACCCTGAGACCCCAAGCACGACCATTCCGCCGGTAGATGAGGTCACTGTTGAAAAAGTCGCTTTAAATGCTAATACGACTATCGAGTATAGTAACGTCTTATTAGATAATTTTACTTTCACAACTGATCGTAATTCTCATTATCTAAGTTACCATCTTACGAATACTGATATAACTAAAGAAATACCTACGAATCTATACCTTGAATTATATAATAGTGAGAACACTTTACTTGCTCGTGCTAAAGTATATGTTAATAACAATCAAAAAAAAGGCGATATCCTTAACCTTAGCAGTATAATTTCTTCTGTAGCAGCTAATGAAAGTACGCAAGTTAGTCTAGTCGCCAAATCGGATGTTGATATGCCTTATAAAGAATTAAATGACGATACAACCGGTAACCAAGTATTAACTTGTCATAATGATATTAACCATATAATTACCTATACCTTTGCAGAATATTATCTTATAAGAATTAATGATGAATATTCAGAAACCCTTAGCGAGAGTTCTCCATATTATAATGATAATCTTAATGATGCTCGTAATTTAAATGCCGTTTTAAGACAATATAAAGGTATAGATAGCAATATTACTATTAGTAGTAGTAATTACACATTAGTTAATGAATTCGATTTAATAAATATGGATGATATATCCAATTTAAATAATCCCGTATATTTTAATAAAGGAACCCTTGCTCGTCGAGTAGAATTTGATATGCAAGCCCTAAATTATGTCTGTAGTTAGGAGTTTAAAAAATGAATAAGTTATTCACCATCAATGATTTTGAAGGACCCTTAGATCTACTTCTTCACTTAGTAAGAAAATCGGAAGTTGACATCTACGAAATTAATACAACTACTATCATCGAAGAATATTTAGATTACATCCATGCTATGGAAACTTTAAATATCAATATTGCTAGTGAATACTTAGTTATGGCTTCCGAATTAGTCCGTTTAAAAAGTAAAATGTTAATTAATAGTGATATTAGTGAAGACCCTGAAGAAGAAACGGAATTTAATATTAATTCCGAAGAAGATTTAAAAAATCGGATTGCTGAATATGCTAAATATAAAAATCTCTCCGAAGAATTTAAAACTTTAGAAGAAAAACGCAGTGAAGTTTATACTAAAATTCCGGAAAATTTAAGCGAATATAAAGAAGCTAGTGCTATAGAGTTTGGTAAATTATCAATTACCGATTTACTTAAAGCTTTTGAAGAGTTTAAAGCTCGTCAATTATTAGCTAAACCCCTAAATACTAAAATAACTAGAAAAGAAATAACCATTAGTGATAAAATAAATCATATCCACGAATTATTAAATCAAAAAACTAAATTTGATTTTTTAGAATTATTTGATGAATTAACTAATGAAAATGTCATCGTTACCTTTTTAGCCATTTTACAAATGAGTAAAAATGATGAAATAATTATTAGTCAAGCGGATAATTTTAGCCCAATCACTATTGAGAAAAGAGGGTAGTATATGAATTTAATCGGCGTATTAGAAGGTTTATTATTTGTTGTTGGTGATGAAGGATTAACTCTTTCTCAGATTTGTAATATATTAAATATCGACTTAGATGAAGCCAAAAAATTACTTATGGAATTAAAAGCTACTTATGAAGATGAAAAAAGAGGTATCCGTATTAGTTATCTTGGCGATGCCTTTAAATTGACTACGAAAAAAGAACATAAAGAATATTATCAAAAATTAATTGTTAATGAAGATGATAACTTACTTAGTAATGCCGCTTTAGAAATATTAGCGATTATTGCCTATAATCAACCTATTACCAGAATTGAAGTTGATGAGATGCGAGGTGTTTCCAATAGCCACTTAATTCGTAAACTAGTCGCTAAAGGTTTAATTAAAGAAGTCGGGAAGAGTACTCTACCCGGTCGTCCCAATTTATATGGTACAACTAGAGAATTTTTAGATTATTTCGGTCTTTCCTCTATCAGCGATTTACCAAGTATTAACGAAACAGCAACCATAGAAGATGACCAAGACTTATTTCATTCCATATATAAAGAGGAGGAAAAGATAAATGAGTCATAATCTTTTCCAACCTCTAGAGGATATTGCTAATTTAACCATTGAGAATGAAGATTTTAGCAATTTAAAAACTTATCAAAAAAATATCGATAATACGCTTTTTAATAAATGTAATTTTACTAATGCTAAATTAGATGGTCTATTCTTTACCAATGTGGAATTTCATAATTGTGACTTTTCTAATGCTACTTTAGAAAATATTAACTTTACCGATGTTAAATTTGATAATTGTAAATTGCTCGGGACGAATATTATTAAATCTTATTTATCTAAAGTCTCTTTACTTAGTTGTCTTAATCGTTATCTCAATCTTGCTGATAGTAAGTTTAAAGGCGTAACGATTGATAACTGTGATTTAAGTAATGCTAGATTTTATCGCCTTAATTTAACTAAATTTAATATTACCAATTGTAATATAAATAATCTTGAAATATATGCCACAAGTCTTAATAACATCGATATTAGTACTTGTAAATTTCAAAATATTACCATCTCTTTAGAAGATCTAAAAGGTGCTAAAGTAAGCTTAGATGCCGCAATTTGCTTGACAAGTTTACTTGGTATTGAAATAATATATTAAGAAAGAAGAGGATGAAATGAAAAAGACAACCATTATAGCAATTGTAGGGATTATCTTAATCTTGGGGTTATGGGTATATACTTTTCTATCTTTACAAAGTCAAAAAGAAGAAATTGAATATTGGCAAAATAAATACAACGAATTAAAAGATAGCCAAAGAGATAAGGAAAATAGTTCATTTGATGAAAATCAGCAAGAAGAAAATAATCAAGTAACTATTCCTGATGAATATGATATTTCCTCATTTACGCCGATTAAAGCCCAAGATATTGCGGAAATATCCCAAAATAAAAAAGTCGTTATCTTAATAGCTCGCAGTAACTGTGGTTGGTGTCGCGCTTATGTACCAATATTAAAAGAAGCCCAAGCAGAATTAGATATTCCAATATACTATATTAATATGCTTGATATTAGAGAAATTCAAAAAGTTAATGGTGAAGATGAGTGGGTAACAATCGATCAGACTGCCGAAAATCTCCTTCGTAATATGGCTACTAATTCTAGCTTCCAAGACTTTATGAAGGAAAACTATGGAAAGACCCCACTAACTTTAGTTATTGAAAATAATACCCTTATTGGTGGTATCGCGGGATGGCGCGAAAGTAGTGAAGTTGTAATAAGTACTTTGAATTCTTTTGGAATTAATTAATAACGAGACTTAATTTAAGTCTTTTTTTGTGTCAATATTTTGTTAAGCAAAGACTGACTAGACGTATATAATAATTTGTACTTTACATTTGGCATATAATGATATATAATAACTTCGTAAAAATTAATTTGAAGGGAAGTTTGGAAAATGAAAAAATTATCATCAAAAGCCATAAAAGGCATATTACTAACATCCGGTGTTGTAACTGCTAGTGTTTGTGTTCTTGCGATGAACAATAAAGATGCTTTTGAAGTAAGCAACAAAGAAACTTTAAATTTGGCGGAAACAGAAAAAGTTGAAACTAACGAGGTTGAGACTCTTGCTGAAGTAGAAGATATCGTTAAGGAAGCGGAAGCTAAAGTCGAAGCCGCTAATATTGCTGTTCAACAAGCTGTTGAAGCTGAAGAAACTGCTAAAGAGGAAGTAGCAACTGCTGAAGCAGCTGTGAAAGAAGCTGAAGAAACTCAAAAAATAGCTGAAGAAGAAGTAAAACAAGCTAAGACTGCCGAAGAAAAGAAGGCTGCTGAAGAGAAAGTCGAAGCCGCTAAAGCCAAAGTAGAAAAAGCAAAAGAAGAAAAAAATACTGCTGAAGCCAAAGCAAAAGAAACTGAAGAAAATAGAAAAGCTGCCGAAGCAACTGCGGAACAAGCAGAAACTGAAAGAAAGACTGCTGTTGAGACTCAAGCTAAAGAAGCAGAAGAAAATAAAAAGAATGCTGAAGTAACTGCGGAAAAAGGCGAAGAAGAAAGCCAAAATATTAACGAGACTAAAGGCAGTAAAGAAGAAAAATCTTCTGAAACAAATAAATCTACCACAACAGAAACATCTGAAACTAAATCTAAAGAAGAAAATACTAACTCTAACGAGGTAGCCGGTAGAACTTTAACTGATGAACAACTTAAGTATATGTTAGAACAAGCAGCAAAAGGTGAAGAAGCTGATCGTAAAAAATATATAGATGATTATACTGAAAAATATGGTCATGCTCCTGAAGAAGAAAAACATGAAGTAGAATTTCATTTCTATAGTACTTTAAGAACTCTTACTATTCGTCGTCCGGAAAGTAAAGATGATGAAGACTATTGGTCTAAATCTATTTGTGGCGAAGATGGATCAGGCTGCATTTGGTTTGCAGAATTCTCTTGTGATTTAAATGAATGTGTAGGATTTAATAAATCTGGTTCATTAGTTAGTAAAGCTCTAATTGGTTTAAGAGGAGATATTACCGAATATACTATGGAAGCTCCAGCAGCTAAACCAGGTTACCGTTTTAAACAATGGGAAATAACCTCTGCTTATAAAGACCTTGGTGGCGAATATGGCAATGTCTTAGTAAACAGATACCGGGCTATCTACGAAAAATATTAAAAATCATTCTTAAATGTTCAAAGATTATTTCATTTTCGAGATAATCTTTTTTATTTTCCGCATATTTAAACAAATTTTATCTTTGCAAATATTATTTTTATGATATAATTAACTAGTAATCGCTCGTATGGCGGAATTGGTAGACGCGATGGACTCAAAATCCATTTTCTGCAAAGAAGTCTCGGTTCAAGTCCGAGTACGAGCACCAAATTGATAGGAAACTCGGGCTTTTCAATTATTTTGGTTGGTTCGAGTTTTAATATGCTAAAATATGTATAGATTGAAATTGATTGTCAATATACTTGCATATAGTCACACATTATTAGAGTTAAAGTATTAGAAGTTGAAACGCTTTGTTACATTAATGGACACTTTGAATTTTAAATACATATAATTTAGTGAACTTGCCAAAATCTTACTTTTATGTTAATATGTATTTGTCAAGGAAACTTGCATAGAATAAAAAAGAGGAACATTCGATTCTGACAGTGAATGTCGCCTCTAAAAGGTTGATTTGACACTCGTTCAGTGATGAAAGAGTGTCATATTTTAATTGCTATTACCAATAAGGTAAGGAGTAATAAAATGATAGCAATAAGCCGAAGGACTTTTATGATAAAAGTTCTTTTCTTCATTGTATCCCTCCTTTCTTTCTCAAGATTGGAGGACGATACTCACAACAAATGTTCCTATAAAAATTATACTATAATAAGGAATGCAATACAATCGAACAAATTGTGAATTTAGAATGAAGGTGTTATATATGGACATTGATTATTTTTGCTTTAGTGTACCAAGTTTGGATACTGATGATTACACAATAAAAGAGGAAGATGACGAAAATCTTATTTGGATAAAGTCTAAAGAAAAAGAACTAATGAATACGGCTAAAGAAAATGGTTTATTAGTAGTATTCGATAGATCTACTAAAAAGTTTTATATAGACTATGAAGAAGTTGACCTTAAAGGGAAGAAAATTTTCCCTAGAAGTTTTATCCCCTATGAAAAAGAACTTCTAAGCTACTTAGAACAAAGTGGGGCAGAATCTATCCAAACGAATCAAGATTTAGAAGAAATAATTAATTGGCCCCAAAAAATCCAACCTCTTCATCGAAGAGTTATACCAATGACTTATAGAGAATTTCAACAAAATTCCGGAACCTATAAAACTGATTTTCAAAAAGTATTTTTTAAAACTGCTAAAAAAAGTCATACTCATTATGTTTTAAAATTTTTTGGATATGTTGAGGTTTGTGGTAATAAACTTTTTGCTACTAAGCCACCATTATGGGATATATCTTTAGACGATGAAATCTTTATTTCTGATGCTTTCAAATCTATTGACGATCCAGATAATAATATGGATTGTAAAGAATATCGAGTTTTTGTTTTAAATGACACCTTATTAAGTATTTCCCGTTCTTACATCGACTATCCCACTGCCGTACCGGATGAGGTAAAAACTTTTGTAGAAGAACAGATTGAGCGCACTGCCTTAGTACCTGATTTTCCTAGCAGTTATGTCTTAGATGTCGGACAAATGTTAGTAGATGGTAGGGAAGTAATTGATATTATCGAGTATAATACGTTATGTGCTGCCGGTTTAGAAGTCGGTAATCTTTTAGTTGCTGAATTATTAAAACGCAAACAATCCGTAGCCCGGTTTACTAAACGACCAACTGATTATAAATAAGTTAATTCTAAATATTTTATATAATCTTTACTAATCGGTTCTGCAATCATATGTAGCCTAGGTTGTTTTAATAATCCTAAAACTTTATCTAGGTATTCCTGATATTCCTTTGGTAATCCCATCTCCTCTTTATGTTCATCATAATATTCAAAAATGAAATGCCCAAGTTTCCAACCCATCGCTATATAATCACATATCATTTCAATGATATAACACCGCCACCAAGGCCCTTTATAATTTCTTAAAGATTCAAAATGATGTAAATTGGCTTGTTTGTGATGAGCAACAGCTTTTTTAAATTCGCCTTTGAAATTTTCTCTATCAACATCTTCCGTAGGGAAAAACCACGTTGCATAAGCATTATACTCTTCTTTGCTCATTTTAGAGTCATCGTGTAAAGCAATCAAGTTATTAACTTTTTTATATTCGGCATCCGTAAGTAGTCCTTGCTCCCAAATAAAATCTCTAATAGTAAGCCAAGCATAAATAACGAATTTAATATGTTTATTATAATCGGCAAAAAAAGCCCAAGCATCATATTTAATCTCCATTATCCTTTGCACCTCAATAAATTATTATATTAATTATTCCTCCAAATGCAATAGTTAATTATCTCTTGCTAAAATTACATATTATGTTAAAATATGAACTAGGAGGTTATTTATTATGGCAAAAGAAGTAGTAAAAAAAGAAGTAGTTAAAACTGAAAAATTAGCTAAAGGCGTTTTAAAGAAAGGTAGTAAAACTCTAAATGAGTTTAAAGCATTTATTGCTCGTGGCAATGTCATCGATTTAGCTGTCGGTGTTATTATCGGTAATGCTTTTGGTAAGATAGTTACTTCCATCGTTAATGATATCTTAATGCCTCTAATCGGCGTTGTTATCGGTGGACTTGATTTCTCTGCCTTATCATTCCAAATAAAAGATGCTACTATTAGTTATGGCTTATTTATTCAAAATATTGTCGATTTCCTAATCGTTGCGGCTTGTATCTTTGTAATGATAAAAGTTATCAATCGCTTAACTCATAAAGTTGAACATACTGAAGAAGTAACCGAAGAAGTAGTTGAACCACCAAAAGATGAACAAGTAGTTTTATTAGAAGAAATTAGAGATTTATTAAAAAATCAAAAAGAAACTAAAAAGAGCCCTCGTAAATAGGGCTTTTTATTTGTTTAAAAAGGAGAATATGTATGGAATTTGTAATTCAAGATTATATTTATTTAAAAACACCTACTGAGGAAATAATTCGCTTTTCCAAGAATAATTTTTTTCAAGCGTTAAAAGAAAGTCAGATGGCTTTGATAAGTCAAAGGGCTTTCCCGGAAATAGTTACCGGAATTAAGGGTAGTAATAGTAATCTAACTCCTAGTAAAAGTTCAAAAGGTGCAATTAAAGAAGATGTTAAAGTGGATTTAAACTTGCATCGGGGAGAATACTTAATATTAGATGAATGGCTACAATCTCATCTGTCTAGTCGTTCCTTAACGGCATTAACGTCTTCTAGTACTTTTATCCAACTAGCGGAATTAGCTCCTCTAAAAATAATTGGCTTAGTCAAAGATTTAACCATAACTTTGAACTTTTCTCAAGGTGAAATAATCCCAACGCAAGATGTAAGTTTATTTTCCATAACTAATTTACCAACTAGTACTGTTATTGTGGGTAATAGTAAAGCCCGACTTTTCTATTCCGATTTTAGTAATGCGATTATTCTCAATAAGCAGCTAGAGATCCATTACTTTATAGTTAAAGATAGCGTTAGAGTCAAAGATGCTAATCATTTAGCTATGCTTCTTGGTTATAGTAAATTGCCGGCAACCATTAAACTAGTTTACGATTCTGCCGGTTACATTACCTATATCTATACGGAAAATAAACTAGGTACTAATTCTCGTCGGGATATAGAAGAGCGTCTTTTAGGCATTGCTTTTCCTCTGCCTTCCTCAGAAATACCTTCCGTAGATTCAAGAGTAAAAGCCCCTCAAGAACCGGAAACCATCAAATTATCCCTAAATTTTTAATACTAATGGTATTTAAAAAACTCCTAAAATGTTATACAATATTAAATAATAGAGTAGGAGCGATTAAATATGTGGCATAGTTATGATGAAAATAAAATATTGCGAGTTTTAAATACCACTAAAGAAGGACTAACTAAAAACGAAGTATATAAAAGACTAAATAAATATGGTAAAAATGAATTGCCTAAACCCCCCAAAGAGTCTATCTTTAAAATATTTTTTAAAGAATTAGTTAATCCGATCGTTATCGTTTTAATCGTAACCGCAATTATTTCTTTATTTCTGCACGAATATATCGATGCTATCGCTATTATCTTTATTGTATTAGTCGACTTGATATTAGGAACATTTGAAGAGTTTAAAGCAGTTAAGACAGCTGAAGCTTTAGCTAATCTTGTAAGCCCTAAAACTACGGTCTTAAGAAACAATCAACAAGAAGAAATCAACTCCGCTGATTTAGTTATCGGGGATGTAGTCTTACTTGATTCTGGCGACAAGATAAGTGCCGACTTACGCATACTAGAAAGTCAAAATTTACTAATTGATGAGTCCGTTCTTACCGGCGAAAGTATGGGAATTAATAAAAGTGCTCAAATATTAAAAGAACAAACTCCGCTTGCCGAAAGAACCAATATGCTCTATGCCGGGACAGCTGTCCTAAGAGGGCGAGCTACCTGCGTAGTTGTCGCAACATCGAGTGATACCGAAATTGGCACCATCGCTTCCGAAGTTGGTAAAGCCAAAGAATCACCATCACCTTTAACGATTCGGATTAATAAATTTTCCAAGCAAATAACTTTAATAATCCTGTTCATTTCCCTAATATTAACTGTTGTCTTTTGCTTTAAAGGTTATGCCCTTGCCACTATCTTTTCTTCCGTTATTGCGCTATCCGTTTCGGCCATGCCCGAAGGCTTACCCCTTGCTCTTACGATGGCTTTAACAGTTTCATCCAATCGCTTATCTAAAGAAAATGTCATTGTCAAAAAATTAAATTCTGTAGAAAGTCTCGGCAGTTGTACCGTTATTGCTACTGATAAAACCGGAACTTTAACTGTTAATGAACAAACGGCGAAAAAAATCATCTTGCCAAGTGGCGAAGAACACGATATCAGCGGTACAGGTTACAATGATGATGGAGCCATTACTAATTTTAATAGTCAAGTTCAAGAAATTGCTTTCCTCGGCTATATTAATAATGAAGCGCATATCGATAAAAAAGATGACGAGTGGACGCTTATTGGCGACTCAATCGATCTAGCTTTCCTTTTCCTCGGTCATAAAGCTCAAATTAATACGGATGATATTCAAATCATCGATCGAATTCCTTATGAATCCGAAAATAAATACTCCGCTGTCTTTTACCGCTATCAAGATAAACTGCACTGTACCCTAAAAGGCTCTATCGAAGTAATCATTAAGTTTTGCAATAAAATGGCTTTATCTAAACCCCAAAAGATCGATATTAAAAAACTCAATAGTCAAAATGAATATCTTGCTTCTTTAGGTTACCGGAATATTGCTATTGCTGATGGTATAGTTGATGATACTGATTTATCGCAAATTAATAATTTGACTTTTAAAGGTTTAGTCGGCTTTGTCGATCCCGTTAGGGAAGAAGTCAAAGCTTCGATTAAGGAATGCTTACAATCCGGTTTAAAAATTATTATGATTACAGGTGATCATCCACTTACTGCTTATGCTATTGCTAAAGAACTAAAAATCTGTAAGTCCTATGCCGAAGTAACTACCGGTAGTGAGTTAGCAGAAATAAGTCAAAATGATCCTAAAGAATTAATGAAGTTTATTCTCAGCAAAAAAGTCTTTACGAGAGTCACCCCAACGGATAAACTAAAAATTGTCAATGCCCTAAAAGCGAGTGGGGAATATGTTGCGGTAACCGGTGATGGCGTGAATGATGCTCCGGCTTTAAAAAGTGCTAATATTGGTGTTGCGATGGGTAGTGGAACCGATGTTGCAAAAGAAACTTCCGTAATGATTGTTACTGATGATAATTTCAAATCGATTGTTACCGGCATCAAAGAGGGCAGAGTAGCTTATAGTAATATTCGAAAAGTAACTTATTTTCTTTTATCTTGTGGATTTGCTGAAGTATTATTCTTTCTATTAGCCATAATTTTTAATTTACCTATGCCCCTCGTAGCTATTCAAATTCTTTGGTTAAATATCGTCACGGACGGCTTACAAGATTTTGCTCTTTCATTTGAAAAATCTGAAGAAGATATTATGCAAAAGAAACCCCGTAAACCGGAAGAACAGTTATTTGATAAGCAACTCTTTCAAGAAACCATCATCTCCGGAACTACCATCAGTTTAATTGTCTTTGGTTTGTGGTATTTCTTAATTAAAATTGTTCAAATGGATGAAGCTATAGCTAGAGGATATGTCATGGCACTAATGGTCTTCATTCAAAATATCCAAGTCTTCAATTGTTGCAGTGAAACTAAGTCGGTCTTCCATCACGATTTTCGGCAAAACCCTTTAGTAATCTTAACTATCCTAGGAGCTATAGCAATGCAAATAATCATTATGGAAGTCCCTATATTAAGCCAATTTTTAAAAACTAGTGCTGTTCCTTTTAGCCATTTATTAATCTTATTTGCTATTTCATTAATCATCTTACTAGTTATGGAAATTTATAAATACATCATTAAGAAGAAAAATATAATTAAATAGGTGATTCTATGGCTGATTTACTAGCTATCTCGGCTAATGTCAATAACGAAACAATTAGACAACTTATTAACAGTTATCCTATTCCTCCATATCCTAAAAATAATACTAGTATTTTACACAATCTTAATTTATCTAATATTAGCTCAGATATCCGTTATGGTATCACAACTAATAAAACTTTAATGCGTTCTTTACCAACTAACAAAGTTTTTACTAAATCTCCAGATGACATTTATGACCGCTTAAAACTTACTGCCATACCCATTAATACAAGTATTCTCATTTTGCATCAAAGTACAGATCATAAATATTTATTCGTTATGGCTGATTTCTATTATGGTTGGATTTTAAAAAAAGATGTTTACATTTGCAATATTGCTGAGTTTACACGCAACTTAACAAAATCTTCTCCCTTAATAATCACAGATGCTTTCTTTACTTATCGCGATTTAATATTCGATATGGGTACAAAGTTAAACTATAAAATTAATAATAACCAAGTATATGCTCAAGTTTATACCAAACAGGGTATTCAAGGTATTCCTTTACCGAAAAGTGCTTATTCTCTAAAACCTTTAAAGTTGACTTGGAAAAATATTACCAAACAAGCTTCCAAATATTTAAATATTCCTTATTCTTTAGGCGATGATTATCTAGCTATCGATTGCTCGAGTATGGTGCGAAATGTTTTATCTTGCTTTAATTATCTTATCCCTAGAGACACTAAAGATATCATTAACTACTTAGATATCAACCATAGTATTAATGAACCGGGTATTAAATTATTACATTTTCCCGGTCATATAGCTATCTATTTAAAATATAAATATCATAAACACTACTATATCCACGCTAGTGCTAGTTACCATAAAGTTGTTATTAGTTATTTAGATCCTTCATATTTATCCGAAAATGATTTAATTGGGGTAAGTATTATCAAATAATATTGCAAAATAACTAACAAAATAGTATATTATTAAATGAGTTGTGAAGATGGCGGAATCGGTAGACGCGCTACTTTGAGGGGGTAGTGATTCACATCGTGGGAGTTCAAGTCTCCTTCTTCACACCAATGCCGCTTTAGTTAAATGGCATAACAAAACCATGGTAAGGTTTAGTTGTAAGTTCGATTCTTACATGCGGCACCAGATAGATACTAAACTCGAACTTTTTAATTATTTGATAAGTTCGAGTTTTAATATTCAATAATTTATGATAAAATGATTTTAGTAATTAAGGGGGGAAAAATATGAATAAAGAAATAATAAAATCAGAGATTAATGTGAATAATAATAAAATTAATGTTATGCGAATAGGGAATAAAGAATATATTTCTCTTACAGATTTGGCTAGATATGCTGATGAAGAAGATCCAAGATACCCTATTCAAAACTGGATGCGTAATAAAGATGTTATTGCTTATTTAGGATTGTGGGAAAAATTAAATAATGAAAATTTCAAAGGTGTCGAATTCGACGCGTTTAAAAATGAAGCAGGTAGTAATAAATTTAAAATATCACCTCAAAAATGGATTAAAGAAACCAACGCAATCGGAATAATATCTAAATCAGGTAATAATGGAGGAACTTATGCTTGTAGTGATATAGCTTTAGAATTTGCAAGTTGGCTATCTCCAGAATTTAAATTGTATGTTATCCAAGAATTTGAAAGATTAAAAAAGAATGAAGCATATCAATATAAAATTGATTGGACAGCTAGTAGAATGCTTGCTAA
>CANQMM010000026.1 GCA_947624955.1 uncultured Bacilli bacterium
CGAAGTGGTCAAACGCGGCAGACTGTAAATCTGTTCCTTCGGGTTCCATGGTTCAAATCCATGTCCCTCCACCATTTCTTAATTGCCTCGTAGCCAAGTGGTAAGGCATCAGACTTTGACTCTGACATTTCAGTGGTTCGAACCCACTCGAGGCAGCCATTTATTTAAGTCCCGTTAGCTCAGTCGGTAGAGCATTTGACTTTTAATCAAAGGGTCATGCGTTCAAGTCGCATACGGGACACCATCTTGTTAATTAACCTCTAAAAAGAGGTTTTAATTTTGCTTAAGTATTTAGAAAAAAACTAAATTCATTATTTAGCGGTTTAGTTTGCTTGTAAAATTTTAAATAATGGGTTATAATTTTGAAAGAAGGTGTTTAGGATGAAAGAAAATGGTGAATATACAGATATTTTAAATAAAATTTTTATTTGCTTAATTATTATTGTTGCTTTATTGGCAATGAATTTGATTTATGATGTTGCAGTAGGTAAAAATAGAACAATGTCCACGGGAAATAATTCTTCCAACAGTGAAAGTGGAAATACAAACAATGAAAATAAGGATGAAGCAGCAGAAAATATGAACTCAGTTACGGCATCTGAAGCATTAAAACTTTTTGATAGTAAAACGCCACAAGTTATTTATATAGGCCGTCCGGATTGTTATTTTTGTCAACAATTTTTACCTACAATGTTAAAGGTTCAAGAAGATTTAGGCTTTAAAACAAATTATATAAATATAAATATTGCTGAAAATATGTCTAGCTCTAATGAAGATTTAATGAAAATGCTGGATAAAATGGATTTAAAAACGGAAATATCTGATGAAGAAGGTAATTTAATTGAAGTAACTTATGGGGAAGCTTATGGTCATACACCAATGATTATAATTGTTAAAGGTGGCAAGATGATCGACGGTCAACTCGGTGGAGCTAGCGAATCAGATTATAAAGAATTTTTAACTAGTAACGGCGTAAAATAATTGCATTTTGGCAATTTTTTTATGTAAAAAAAGGAAAATCGCCTTTTATCTATAATAATAATAGTAGGAGGTGATTTATTTTGGACGATGTACTTTTACAAAAAATCGCTGAAATAAAAGATACACAATGGATTAAATCAGTAAACAACAATGATTCCGGAATAGGCTTAACTTTAGAAAAGTTATTAGGCAAACAAGTGGAAAATTTTGAATGGCCGGACTTTAAAGGTGTTGAGGTCAAAGCTAAGTTAGCCCGTTCAAGATACGACTTAACTTTATTCACTGCCGCTCCGGATAGCATACTTTTTGCGGCTCAAGAGGTAAGAAATAGATATGGATATCCTGACAGAAAATTATGGAATTGTAAAGTTTTTAATACATCCATTTTTGCTAATGATTACAAATCTATGTCTAATCGTTACTATATGCGACTTTATGTCGATTGGAAGAAAGATTGTGTTACATTTCAAGTCTATAATAGAAAATATGAACTTATTGACGATGAAATCGCGTGGAGTTTTAGTATGCTTCAAGAAAAACTAGAAAGAAAACTTGCAAAACTTTTAGTTGTCACTTGTGAGCAAAAAATGATTGATAATGAAAAATATTATAGATATACGCATTTTAAATATTATGAACTTAAATCCTTTGCCCATTTTTTGAGAGCTATAGAACAGGGTGGTATTTATGTTGCCTTTCAGATTAGTGTGTTTAAAGGCGATTATAAATACGGTCAGATGCATGATAGAGGAACGGCTTTTATTATAAAAAATGATAAGATAGACGAAGTGTTTAAACTAGTTAAGGAAATTTAGACTTTGTTGGTAGTTGATTAATTTTATCTCAATTATTTCTGGGTTTTGATGATTTTAATATTTGTAAATTTTAGATATTTTTCTTTTACAATGATTTGCAATTAGTGATTTTTTGCCAAACTAGTGAAAAGTGCTTGATTTTTTTTGATTCTCGGCATATAATGATAGTACATTTGGTTTTCCAAAGGAATTGTGCCCATAGCTCAATTGGATAGAGCGTTAGACTACGGATCTAAAGGTTGGGGGTTCGACTCCCTTTGGGTGCACCATTTATTTCGAGAAGTAGCACAGCTTGGTAGTGCATTTGGTTTGGGACCAAGGGGTCGCAGGTTCGAATCCTGTCTTCTCGACCAGTTTTGAATTTAAGCCTCCTTTGGGGGCTTTTATTGTAATAAAACATAATTGCTATACCTGAGTTTATTTGATGATAAAATTATTTAATGTAAGTGCGGTGGTTAAATGCTAAAAGTTACAAATTTTTCTTATTCTTATGGCTCTAATGAAGTTATAAGAGATTTTTCTCTCGAATTAAAAAAAGGCGATTTTGTTATCTTGTTGGGTCCAAACGGTGCAGGGAAAACGACGTTTTTAAATTCTGTTTGCGGCTTATTTAGTAATTTTAAAGGTGAAATAAATTTTAATAATATAAGTTTATTAACAAATCAAGTGGCTTATAAAAAAAATGTAGGTTTTATAGCTGACGAGCCGATGATTTTAGACTATTTAACGGGTATGCAATATTTAAACTTTATTGCCGATATTTTTGAAATAGCCGATAATAATCGCAACAAATTGGTAAAATACTATGTTGAAAAATTTAAGATGACGGACATTATTAACAATTTGATTATCACTTATTCTCATGGGAATAAACAAAAAATCAGTATAATTGCAGCACTAATTCATAGTCCTAAACTTTTAGTTATCGACGAGCCTTTTACCGGACTTGATCCATTTGCCTTAAAAATTTTTGGCGAAGTGCTAGAAGAAGAAAGTAAGAAAGGAACAATAATTTTATTAGCAACACATATTCTACCTTTAGTCGAAAATCTTGGGAATAAAATAATTTTAGTTAATAATGGAAAATTTAAAAAAATTCCGCATTATCATAATGTGAAAAAAATTGAAAAAGAATACGAGGAGTATGTCAATGTATAGTTTGTTTACGCTATTATGGTATGATACTTTGGCTTACGTAAATCGTTTAAGAATGCAAAAAATCAAGTCTTGGCATTTAGTTTTTTTCGTTCCATTAATTTTTATTTCGTGGTTTGTTGGGAAAATATTTCATTTTTTTGTAATAGATTATGCTGTCATCAGTGCCTTTTCGTTTATTCTTTGGGCTTTTCCTATATACTTGTTTTTAAGTTTTATTATGTTGCTAATATTCAAAGAAGGGAAGGTAAATAATTTAATTTTTTCCTTTCCAGTTGATAAAAAAATTATTGTTGCTTATACGTATGCTAAAAAGTACGTCCTATGTCTTATTGGCGGATTAGCGATATTTATTCCGTGTATATTAACATTTTCGTTATCAGTAATTCAAGTAATTATTACTCTATTTGGCCTTTTTATCATTCCATTTATATCAATTTTCTTGTTGGCTCATTATCTTACTAATATGAACTTATCTAAAGTTAAAAAATTAAAAAAAATTTCTTCTAATTGTCAGTTAAGAAAACGCAGTATAGGCAAGTCTTTATCTGTAGCTGAAAAAGCCAAACAAAAATTTTTACTAATTTATTATATAGATAATTACATTTGGCGGTTTATTTTAGGTATTTTCTTATTGATTTGTTTAGGATATTATGTAAAAACAAAAAGTTCTTTGCTTTCTAGTTCATCTTTATTTATGTTGTTAAATGTTGGCTTAGCTTTTAGTGTAACAACATTTGGTATTTTTGAAAATGAAAGCAAGAGTATAACATTCTATAAAATCTTGCCAATTACTTTTAATAAGCTTTATTTTAGTAAATCTTACTCTCATATTATCTTAGATGGCCTTTTGGTTTTAATGGCTATGCTTTGTTATTATTTGCCCATAAAAGATTTACTGCCAACGGTAAACTTTCTTATTGTTGCAATACTATCAACCTCTTTTATAAATTTGGTTAACTGTTTTTGTGAGTTAGTTTACTTCGGCAAAAGAGAATCTAAGCAGCTTTTTAGCCGTGAGACTTTCATCAAATTTTGGCATTACATTGGCATATTGTTTGATATTTGCCTAATTATTCTTGTGATGCACATCGGCAAATATGATTATCTAATATATTTTTTACAATTAATTTTACTAATTTTGAATATGGCCTTTTATTTAATGAACCTTTATTATTGGAAGCATAAAATATTTTCTTAAGCAATCTATCTCTTTATGTTTTTAATCTATTATGGTATACTTATCAAAGATAGAGGGGATTTAAATGGACTATGATGTGATATTTATAGGAGCCGGAATTGCCGGATTGATTGCAGCTTTAGAGCAGGTGAGTAATAAGCAAAAAGTTTTACTATTAGAGCAACATAATATCAGCGGTGGGCAATTGAGTAGTTTTGTTCGGGGACGTTTTGAGTTTGATACGGCATTTTTTCCATTCGGTTCTTATGGTAGTGCCTACAATATTGGCGACTTGCAAGAACTATTCAAAAAGTTAGGTATTGCTAGCAACATTGAAATGGCTGAATCGAATGAATTTTTAAGAGTTATATCAACTGACCAAGATTATGTCGATTACACGTTACCAGTTGGTATTGAAAACTATATAGATAAAATGGAAGAGCATGTGCCAGGAAGCCGTAATTCGATGGTCATCTTTTTTGATTTAGCTAGAGAAATTAAAGAAGCTGTAAATTATTTATCTGCCAATAATTATAAAGTTAATTTTAAAATTTTAAAGAAAAGATTTGGCAATTTTGTAAGAGTAGCTTCTTATAATGTTAAAGATGTCTTATATGCCATTGAAATGCCTCATAAAGCACAACGGATTTTGACGGCTTATTGGATTTATTTAGGTCTTCCCAATTCACTTATGAGTTTTGTTCAGTTTGCTTTGACTATGCTTTCTTATGTTGAATATGGTCCAGTGATGGCTAAGAATTCTTCTTATGACATTAGCCTTACTTTGGAAGAACAGTTGAGAAAGTCAGGAGGAATTATTAAGCATAATGCTAAAGTAGCTAATATTTTAATTTCTGATGGAGCTGTTAGTGGGGTAAAACTTACTAATAACCGAATATACAAAGCCAGGAAGATTGTATCTAATGTGGCTTTATCTAAAGTTAGTGAAGAGATGCTAGAAGTTTCGCAAAGTCCTATAGTTTCGGAAGTGCCGGTTCAAGCAATCAATGTATACTTAGGATTAAATCGGAGTAAAGAAGAGTTAGGCATTAAAGATTTTCAATCAGTCATATATCATAATTTAGATAATGAAGTCGAATATGAAAAAATGCATAGTTTAGATAATGATACAATAGTGGTTCTTTGCCCAAATAAAATAAATCCAACTTGTAGTCCTAGTGGTACGACAATTCTTGATATTAGTTCCCTATATTTTGGACAATGTTTTGGGGAAAATTTAACTTCACAAGAATATTATAATTTAAAAGATCAACTAGCTTTAAAGCTAATCGACCGTTACGAAGAGGTCACGGGTATTAAAATAAAAGATTATATTGAGGAAATAGAAGTAGCCACTCCGGTAACCTATGCACATTATACATCTAGTTACGATGGGACAATTTATAATAACCCTACTGATTATGATACTTTTTTGAAGAACTTACTAAATAGAAATGGCGATGTGCTAGGACTTTACTATTGCGGAGGAGATTCATCATTGGGTTCAGGATATCTTGGAGCATTTTTCTCCGGGGATGAGGTTAGCTGGATAATTCCACAAGAAGAAGGGGTGAATAGCAATGCGCAAGATTAAAGTAGGAATGTTTGGGACAACTGATGCCCTTAAATTTAAAAAAATGGTGAAATCCCCAAATAAACATCACAAATTAAAAAATCCTCAAGAAGAAAGCAATGTGGAAAAAGTATGTCAAGAGTTGCATCCTGGAAAAATTAAGGTCATTGTAAAAGATATTATCATTGAAAATCGTGATTGTAAAACTTTCGTTTTGGTTTCCAAAGACGGCAAGCCGTTACCTTATTTTAAGGCCGGTCAATATGTCAATGTTTATGTGGAAGTTGATGGCGAATTATTAAATAGATCGTATACATTATCGTCATCTCCTAAGTTGTCTTTGGAAGGTGAGTACCGAATCACAGTTAAGGCAGTGGAAAATGGTATAGTTTCTAATTTCTTGTTGGGAACAATCGATAAAGGGGAAGAATTACTTATCAGTGAACCCTGTGGTTACTTGACTTACAATCGTTTAAGAGATGAGCAACATATTGTCGGAATTGCCGGTGGTAGTGGGATTACGCCATTTTATTCTCTAGCACAAGCGATAATTGATGGAGATGAGGATTGTATTTTAACGATTTTCTACGGAGCTAAAAAAGAAGAAGATTTAATTTTTTTAGAAGCATTAGATGATATAGTTAGCAAAACTAATAAAGTAAAAGTAATTTATGTCCTAAGTGAAGAGCGAAACGCCAAATACGAATATGGCTTAATTACCCGAAATTTAATTGAAAGATATGTCACAACTAGGGCAAGTTTCTTTATCAGTGGACCACAAGGATTATATGAATACATTAACCACGAATTAAGAGATTATGACTTACCTAATAAATTCTTTCGCTATGAAGGCCCGGCTAGCAAAAGCGTTCCAACAGGAAATAGTTATAGTATCCGAGTAAAACTTGAAAATGACGAAATTATTATAAAGGCTTGGGAAAACGAAACGATTTTGGTAGCTTTGAACAGAGCCCATGTTATAGTGCCAACTAAATGTCATCACGGCGTTTGTAGTTGGTGCCGAACGAAATTAATATCCGGGGAAGTCCTTATGGATAACGATTATCGCCGAGCTGCGGATAAAAAATATCATTACATTCATCCTTGCGTTACATATCCTAAAAGCGATTTAATATTAGAAGTTATTAAATAAAGGTTCAATTTATTGGACTTTTATTTTTTTTCTTGGTATGATAGTAGTTGTTTAAAAGGGTGGTATTATGCGGAATAAAATTGATAATAAATATTTTTATTGGGGTCTTACTTTTTTTGCCGTTATTGCAGCTAGTATAATCTTGTTTTTTACATTTTATCGTTGGCAGCAAATTGTCGATTTTATTTTATACCTTTTTAAAGTTTTCTCACCCATTTTATATGGTTTGTTGCTAGCTTACGTTTTATCACCTTTACTATCTTTTTTAGAAGCGAAAGTATTCGCTAAATTAGGACGGAAAATATTTAAAAAGGAGCGGAAAAAGGTTCAGCGTTTTTCGCGTATTATGAGTATTAGTGTTTCAGCTATCATTCTATTTTTAATCATTTTTGGGATTATCAATTATATAATTCCAGAGTTATTTAAAAGTATCAATATAATTATCGCTAATGTTCCCGATTATTTGACTAATGGGAAAAATTGGATAGTTTCTAAATTTAGTAGTCAGCCGGATGTGCAAGAGGTCATTTTGAATAATTATAACAATGTGGCTAATTATGTTTTAGATTATATAAATAATAGTGTTCTACCGAGTATGAATACTGTCATCAAAAATTTATCAATCGGCATTATTGGTCTTTTAAAATTGATCGTTAATGTGATACTTAGTTTTATAATTGCTGTTTATGTTTTGAGTAGTAAAGAAAAGTTTATCGCCCAAGCAAAGAAGATGATGTATGCGATTTTAAATCCTTATCAATCGATGATTGTCTTGGAAAATATCCGTTATACGCATAGAGTATTTGGAGGATTTCTTTACGGGAAAGTTATCGACTCTTTAATTATCGGTCTAATTTGTTTTATATTTATGATTTTATTTAAAATGCCTTATACAATATTAATCTCAGTAATTATTGGCATTACCAATATTATTCCTTATTTCGGTCCTTTTATTGGGGCAATTCCGAGTATTTTACTAATCTTGTTAGTAAGTCCTACTAAAGCTTTAACATTCTTAGTGTTCATCTTTATCCTGCAACAATTTGATGGCAATATCTTAGGGCCTAAAATACTTGGAAGCAAAACCGGCTTAAAAAGTTTTTGGGTATTATTTGCGATTTTAATATTTGGTAACTTGTTTGGTTTTATAGGGATGCTTTTTGGAGTTCCATTATTTGCCATAATCTATGCTTTTGTAAATGGCGTTTGTACTAGAAAATTGATGGCTAAAAACTTGCCGGCGGAAACTAAGGAATACATCAATATTGACTATATTGATCCGCAAACAAATAAGGCAGTATATTATAAGTAAGGTAGTGTTTAAGTATGGAAGACAAGATTAAAGAACAGATGAATAAAAGAAATACAATTTTGAGTCCGTATGCTTTTTTAGATAAGGATGCAGTACGGTTAAAGAAGGAAGAGGAAGACTTGCGACCCCCTTTTTTCCGAGATACGGACCGCATTATTTATTCGCTTTCTTATACGCGGTATATCGATAAAACGCAAGTATTTAGTTTAAATGAAAATGACAATATAAGTAAACGGATGACGCACGTTCAGATGGTTAGTAAAATCGCCCGGACAATTGGGCGAGCTTTAGGACTAAATGAAGATTTAATTGAAGCCGCGGCTTTGGGACATGACTTAGGGCACGTGCCATTTGGACATGTAGGTGAGGATATCTTAAATGAAATCAGTTTAAATTGTCACGAAGGGTATTTTAATCACAATGTTCAAAGTGTGCGGATTTTAATGAATATTGAAAATAATGGTTTAGGAGCGAATATCACTTTACAAGTTCTCGATGCCATTATGTGTCATAATGGGGAATTGGAATTACAGGAATATCATCCGGTGGCCAAGAGTCCAGAAGAATTTCTCGAGCAATACGCAAATACTTATAAAGATAAGGCCAGCATTAAAAAGTTAATTCCGATGACTCTAGAAGGTTGCGTGGTAAGAATTAGTGATATTATCGCTTATATCGGGCGAGATATTGAGGATGCCCTACGTTTGGGTTTAATTAAAATCGAGGAAATCCCTGAAGATCTTCGGCATTTACTGGGTTCTTCTAATCGGGAAATTATTAACACTTTTGTGTTAGATGTGATTAAAAATAGTTTTGGTAAGCCATATATTAAGATGACTGATGAACTATTTAAGGCCTTAGTTAAACTAAAAAAATTTAATTATGAATATATTTATAGTAAAGCTAATAGTAAAGAAACTATAGCCAAGTATAAGAAAATGTTTGAAACGGTTTTTACTAAATCTTTAGAAGATGTCAAAAATAAGCGTTTAGATAGCAATATTTACCAAGTATTTTTAAATGATATGAGTACGGATTATTTAAAAAATACGACCGAGGAGCGAATGGTTATCGATTACATTGCGGGTATGACTGATGATTATTTGATTAAACAATATAAAGAGCAAGGGGGAGAATTTTAATGCGGAAAAGAAAACTTAAGGTTTATGAAAAGAAACCATTTAAAACAATAGTTTATCTAGTTTTAAGATTTTTAGTTATTATAGCGATGATCCGGCAATTTATGCAAGGCAATTTCAGTGGGGTATTTTTATGCATAATTACTTTATTCTTATTTTTAATACCGACAATTTTGGATAAGAAGTTTAATATTGAGCTACCGGATACACTAGAGGTAATCGTCTACTTATTTATTTTTTCAACCGAGATATTAGGAGAAATCAATGCATTTTATGTCCATTTTGCCCACTGGGATACGATGATGCATACGTTAAATGGCTTTTTAATGGCCGCCATCGGTTTTGCTTTAATCGACATATTAAATAGTAGTGATAAAGTCCATATTTACTTAACACCATTTTTTGTCTCTTTAGTAGCTTGTTGCTTTTCAATGACCGTTGGGGTTATGTGGGAATTTATCGAATATGGTGCGGACCAATTAACTAATGCTGATATGCAAAAAGATACGATAATTACCCATATATCGAGTGTAAAGTTTGCGGAAAATGGGAAGAATAAAGCGGTCAACATACCTATCGATTCTTTGAAAGTAAACGATGAAGATTGGATAGAAAAATATGGCGGATATATCGATGTCGGATTACACGATACGATGAAGGATTTAATGGTCAATTTCTTAGGAGCTATAATATTTTCTTGTATTGGGTGGTTTTATTTGCAAGGACGAAGCGATGCGGCTTTAAAGTTTATGCCGAAGAAAAAAGTTATAGTTAATGACCAACAATCCCCCCAAAAAGATTAAAAAATGCTATTGCATATTAGAAATTTTTAAAATATAATATATTTAGATTAGAAATGATCTAGAAATGTGAGGTATGATTTTATGAAAAAGGAACATGAAGAAGTTAGCCCAGTAGAAAATACTGAAGCGACTACACCAGAAAACTATTCTGAACCGGTTAGTAGTGTTGATAACGGTAATGAAAGTTTGATGGACAAAGTTAATAGAGTTCTCAATACTAAAGTTGGCAATTTTTCTGTAAAAATGCTTATTTGTGCGGTTATTGCAGTTTTAATTGTTATTTTAGCTTGTTCAGCTCTATTTGGGGGAGATGAAGAGTTACCAGATTATCCTTTAGTTTACCTAAATGATGAAGGCGACTTAATGGTGGTTGGTAAAAAAGGTGATCCAAAGAGAATTACTAGTGAAGGTAGCAACGTAGTATACTCAAACACTTCTACTAAGTATATTCTATTTACCAAGAAAGGAAATCTTTATATTTATAATTTAAATAAGAAAGATGATCCCGAAAAAATTGCATCAGATGTTGATGAATATGGTTTCAGCTTAGATGATAAGTATGTTTATTACTTAAAAGATAATGGTGACTTATATGCTTATGATATGAAAGACACTTATAAACTAGATAGTAATGTCGAGGATATGAGTGGTATGTATATCGAGGATGCTATCATCTATGAAAAAGAAGACAGTTTATACATTAGAGGTTACCGTGAAAAAGATGATAAAGAAAAAATTTCTAGTAAAGTTGACAGTTTATTAGGAGTAAGTAAAAATGGTAAAAAAGTTCTTTATTCAGAAACGGAAACTGATGACGATGATGAAGAATACGAAGTTCTTTATATGTATAATGTAAAGAAAAATAAATCCGTAAAGATTACAGACGATTATGATGGGGTTCTTAGAACAGACGATAATTATGACAAGATCTATTATTTAGTTGGCATTAAAGACGAAGATGAAGATGGTTATGGTTATAGTAGCTATAAAGTAATGGTTTATGATGGCAAGAATTCTAAAGAACTTGTTAAAGGAATTGACGATGTTGTTAATGTAGATATCGATGATGATACTATCGTATATACAGTAAAAGATGATGACGATGATGAAGTTACTTATACATCTTATGTTTACCATAATGGTAAAGAAATTGAACTTTATGATGATGAAGTATCTGGAGCAACTATTGTTGGTAAAGAAATTTACTTTACAGTAAGAGAAGATAATGAAGACAGTTATGATAGTGAATACGAGTTATATTATGGTAAAATAAGTGGAGCCAAAGTCAAAGATGTTAAATCAATTGATGAAGGCCTTGCATATAGTACAGTCAATGAAATTCTCGAAGATGGTAAAGTTTACTATTTTGTCGATGTTGATGAGGACGAAGTTGGCGATTTAAAGTATGCTAAAGGTGGTAAAGCTGAAACAGTTCAAAGCGACTTATATAGTGAAGTTCTTGAAGTAAAAACCGATAAGAGTGGTTTCTATCTAGTTGGTGATTATAAAGACAATAGTGGGGATTTATATGAATGCACTGGTAGTAAAGCTAAAAAAGTTGCTAGTGATGTCAATGATTTAATCTATATTAATTCAGATTATATGTTCTTAAAGAAAAACTATAGTAATTCTTCTGGTACTTTTGATTTGTATTACTTCAATGGTAAGAAAGAGAAAAAAGTTGCTCAAGATGTATCTTATGTTGAAGAAAGAGGATTATCTATTTTAAAATATTATTTATTTTACTAGGATGAGCTAACAGATAGTTAGCTTTTCTTTTGTCCTATTTTTCTTTATGATATAATGTTTTTAGGGGATAAAATATGGAATTTTATCTAATACTAAATAATGAGGTGGATTATGAAATATAAAAGATACGATTTAGATACCTATCATATTCATACGATTAAAACTGATAAATTTAGAAATTGTATGATGGAAATTACTTTAAGAGCACCAATTAAGAAAGAAAATATTACAAAGTGGAATTTTCTGATAGATATGTTAGCTTTTACTAGTGAAAAATATCCTAAAAGAAGAGATTTAATTATTGAAATGGAAAATTTATATAACACTAGTGTAAGGGGAATATCCACAAGAGTTGGGAATTGTTATATTATTTCGATGATAACTAATTTTTTAGATCCGAAATATTTAGAAAAAGGTGTTCTAAAGGAGATTATTAAACTACCATTTGAATTATTGTTGCATCCCAATGTTCATAATGATGAGTTTGATAATCGTTCATTTAATATCATTAAAAATAGGATGAAAGCAGACATTGAAAGTTTAAAAGAGATGGCTTCAAGATATGCTTTTAGACAGAGTTTAATTCAGGTTGATGCCGAAAGTCCAGTCAGTTACTCAATGAGTGGTTATTTGGAAGATTTGGAAAAAATAACGCCAAGTAATTTGTATGCGACTTATCAAAGTCTATTTAAAGATTTTCAATGTGATATATTTATTATTGGTAATTTAGATATGGATGAAGTAGTCAATACGATTACGAAAGAATTCCCTAATCATTATATTAAAAACTTTACTATTCCTTTATATAATCAACCGAAGGTACGAAATAAAGCATTAGAAATTACCGAAGAAGGAGATTACACGCAATCAAATTTAGTAATGATTTATAACTTAGATGATTTAGATGAGTACGAAAGAAATTATGTTGTGCATATATTCAACTTTATTTTAGGTGGGGGTTCTTTAAGTACAAAATTAGGGAAGTATTTAAGAGAAGAAAACGGTTTATGTTATTCGACAGGGAGTATGTATAATAAATACGATAGATTATTAATAATGTATGCAGGAATCGATGATAGTAATTATAAAAAAGCCGTTAAGTTTAGTAAAAAGGCCTTAAAAGATATGATAGATGGCGAATTTACAGAACAAGAGTTGGAAGAAGCAAAATTAACTTTAATTTCCTCTTTGAAAATGGGAATGGATAGTCAAAGTAGTATTATTGATAATTATTTATTTAATTATTTAGATAATTTACCTTTATTTGAAGAAAGAATGGAAAACTTGAAGAAAGTTACGAAAGAAGAGGTTATGAAAGTAGCTAAAAAAGCGAAACTAAATGTAGTGTACTTATTAAGGGGAGGAGATGAGATGCGTGGAAGAAATCAAGATTAAAGGACTCGATGAAATAATCTATCATGATGTATGTGATAATGGTTTAAATATTTATATGTGGGTTAATGAAAGAGTTAATAATTACTATATTACCTATAATGTTAAGTATGGCTCTTTAGACACGGAATTTAAATTAAAAGGGGATAAAAAAAGACACGTAGTTCCTCAGGGGACAGCGCATTTTATCGAACATATCAAGTTTAACTTACCGGATAATCATACGGCGAATGATTATTATAATCAATATGGAATAAGTATTAATGCTTTTACGACTTATAATTTTACTTGTTATGAGGTATTTGGTAGTAGTAATTTTAATGGCGCTTTGGACTATTTAGTTGAATATGTCAATACACCTTATTTTACCGAAGAAATGGTCGAAAATGAGAAGAGTATAATTTGTGAAGAAGTGAAAATGAGTAAGAACAGTCCGGCTTCGAAATTATATTTTGCTTCTTATAATGCTTTATTGCATAATGACCGGCATAAGGAAATGATTACCGGGGAAGAAGCGGATGTTAAAAAGATTAAATTAAAAGATGTAAATTTAGTATATGATAATTTTTATCAACCGCAAAATGCTTTTATTGTAATAACGGGTAATTTTAATCCTTATGAAGCGGCGGCAGTAGTCAAAGAAAAATTTAAACATATGGAATTAAAAGAAGGCTTAGAAGCGAAAGTCATTCAGCCTTTAGAACCGCTTGCAGTAGTCAAAGAACACGATGTGATTATGGCGGGAGTAGAAATACCAAAAGCTAAAATACTTTATAAGATGAAAAGAAGTAACTTTAAAATCAAAGATGACTTATTATTGCGAGTTTATTTAAGTATCATTTTACGCAGTAACTTTGGAGCAGCGAGTGATTTTAATGAAGATTTAATGGAAAAAGAGTTAATTACTTCTTTAAGTTATAGTCGAGAGATAGTAGGAGAATATGTAGTCATTAGTTTATCGGTAGAAAGCAAGTATATTGATACGGTAATCGAGTTAATCCAAGATAAAATGAATAACTTAGTTGTCGATGAAGATATCTTACGTAGAAGAAAAAGAGCTAATATCGCGGCCTTAATTAATGATTACGATGATATTGAATATATTAATTCGGATATTCAAGAAAATATTTTGGAATATAATCGAGTAGTCGATGATATGTATGAAATCTATAATAATTTAGATATCAATTTAATTCAGGAAATAATTGGGGAAATTAATACCGATAATTATACAGTTGTCGAGTTAGTACCTAATAAAAATGAGCAATAAAAAATACTAGATTAAGTTCTAGTATTTTTCATTATCTGTTATAGAATTCAACGATAAGGGTTTCGTTAATTTCTTGATTTAATTCACTACGATCAGGTAATCTTAAATATTTACCTGCAAGTTTCTTAGGATCAAATTCAACGAAAGCCGGACGAGATAAAGTTGCTTCAACCGCTTCTTTAATTGCTGGATGATCTAATGAATTTTCTTTAACAGCAATAGTATCACCAACTTTTACTAAGTAAGATGGGATATCAACTTTAACACCATTAACAGTAATATGACCGTGGTTAACAAGTTGTCTTGCAGCTCTTCTAGTCTTAGCTAAACCTAGACGATAAACTAAATTATCAAGACGAGATTCAAGTAAATTTAAGAAGTTATGACCAACATTTCCCTTCATTTTTGAAGCTTTTTCAAATAATCTGTGGAATTGTTTTTCATTTAAACCATACATAAATCTAACTTTTTGTTTTTCTTGTAATTGAACACCATATTCACTAATTTTTCGACGTTTATCAGCTCCATGAATACCTGGAGCATAAGGACGACGAGCAAGTTCTTTACCATTTTCTAAAGTAGAAAAACCATATCTTCTAGATTTCTTATATACAGAATCAGTATATCTTGCCATAAAAATCTCCTTTCTATTGCGGAATAAAAGGATTGTCAATTACTTAAGGAGGGGAGTTCATTTAAATAGGTTCGTCTAGGCAGCCTAGAGTACTACTAAACTAATGTAATAAACACATCTCCTAAATAATTAACGCTGCCAAATACATCGCATTACTAATTATACAATATTTTACATATTTGTCAATTATTACTAGGTATTTATTATAAATAGAGGCATATTATTTTTTTGTAGTATTATTTATCGACAAATTATGATAAAATATTCTTGCGTTTGTCAGTTGCTAATAATAAAAACTCTCATAAAGTCCCATAAATAAAGGGAAAAATGAGAGTTTTTTTG
>CANQMM010000027.1 GCA_947624955.1 uncultured Bacilli bacterium
CCCCCCGCACATTTGTCAAATTCGTTGGAGTTTATAAAAAATGTACACCATTAGTATACATTTCCCCGTTTTTGTAGCATTAATTTACTTTATTAATATTTTCTAATATGTAGTAATCTAGTGTAGGTACAGTCTTTAAAAGGAAATCATAATGGTTAAGATACATTATAATTTCTGATATATCACCGATAGAATAGTATCCTTCGGTAATTTCTTTAGTTTCTTTTAATGTACCTTTATAAAGTTTTATGAAATCAGGATTAGCTTTACATATTTTTTGGAAATATTCTTTAGCAATCTTATCTTTCCCTAGTTTATAGTAAAGGATAAATAATGGATATAACACTTCTAAATTTTCTTCAGAATATTTTCTATATAATTTAAGCAGTTCATTTTCTTCTTCTAAAAGGGCATACATTGCCATAAGTAAGTACCTAGCTCCAGTGTTATCACTTTCATTTAATCGGAGTATTTCTTTACACACATCAATTGCTTGTCTTATTTTGCCATCTAATATTAAAGTATCAGCTTTTACATATAGTCCTTTAATATATGGTCTAGTTTCAAATATCGTATAAAAATGACCAATATTATCTTTTTTAAAATAACCTTCTTCTTCTAATCGCTTCTTTTCAACTTTTAATCCTTCTTCTAATAGTTCCCATTTTTTTAAAGGATCATCTTCTAAATCCGTTTGAAATAGTATGGCTTCAAAGCAAGCTGGACATAAATCATATGCTTTTTTAGCATATTTTATAGCTTGGGATTTAGATTTAGCATTTTTAGCTTTTTCTAATAGTTCATAAGCATCATCTAATGGAGTATTTTCATATTCTATTTTACCGGCATTATATTTTTGAATGAATTCTTGTAATTGTTCATTTAATTCTTTTTCATTTTTAGCATCTGTATGGGCTAAAAAGTCATTAATCATATTATTAAGTTTATTATTCATATACCTCACCTACTTATTTTCTTTTAATTATTCATAGTAATTTCTTTTTCATCGACGTATTCATAATTTAATGCATTATTACTAGTTATTACACTTTTACCAATTTCTCTTTCTAATTCTTTTCTTGTATTACCGGCAATCTTACCACCACGTCTTGCGACGGCGATATTGGCATCTAATCCTTGGGGATTTTGGCTTTTGGCTATTTCTCTAGTAGCAAGTTCGCCTAAATCAGCTAAGGCTACCTCAATATCACTCATATTATCTCTTAAAGATTCTTTTCTAAGATCTTTAAATGATTTATATTCTTTGGCGGTCATACCAGACCATTCTTTATAGATTTCGTTTGTTAAAATGGCATATTCTTTGTTTTCAGTTATTCCGCCATCTTGCCAGACATCTGTTAGTTTTTTTCTATCCTGGATACCTTTAATTCTTTTAGTAATCCATTCTTCATCGTAACCTTTAAATCTATATAAATCGATAGCTCTTTGAGCAGCGATTGATGGATCAAATGTTTCATCAATTCTTTCACTACCTAGTTTGGCTAGCCATTGCTTTATAGGTTCCGCATTTTTACTCGGAATTGATTCAATTATGCGAAACATACCTTCGATATCGACAACATCTGTATTGTAATATTTACCATCAGAAGATTTTAATTTCAGTTGGTGACAATTTGTCACCGACTCATTTCCTTCTTCTTTAAGGCGTTGCTTTAATTTATTCCAATACTTTCTTCCATCTTTACTTTCGGATACAACCCCTACTATATCGACAACACTGATAAAGTATTTTTCTTGTTCTTTATCCCATATTGTTCTAATAGTTTCATTATTAAATATTTTATTTACTAAATGCATTTTATCTTGATTCATAAAATACCTCCCTCATTGAATATTATATCAAACATTAGTTCTAATTTCAACTTTTGGGAATGGGGATAAATTGACAAAAATCGGCTTAACCGATTTTAGATTTAATAAGTTCTGCTGTTCTTTTAGGATTTTCAATAATAATGTCATAAACGTATTTATTTTTCTTAAGTTCTTCTAAGAAAAGTAATTCTTCTTCAGTCATAGTCGTAATGCTCTCTTCATTATTAGATACGGTTTTAATTAAATGGTCAGTACCTAATAGATAGTCAGCACTAACAGCAAAAACTTGCATTAAGTCGACGATGTTTTCTACTGATGGCGTTCTAGTTTGTTTTTCATAAGCACAAATTGTCGATTTTTTAACACCAATAAGTTCTCCTAAAGCTTTTTGACTTAATCCTTTTCCTAATCTTAATGCTTTTAAACGATCACCTTTAATCATAGTTTCACCTCTTGAGGACATTATAAAATTTATCTTAATACTTTTGTTTAATGTATGCAAATTGTAAACTCTTCCCCTTGCTATATAAAAAATATTTAGTTATAATTTTCTTGAGGCGATATGATGAAAAATATAAAGAGTTTAAAAAGTTTGAAAACATTAAGATTAGCAGAAGGACTTACGGGCACGGAAATTGCCCGGAGAGTGGGAATTTGCAAGTCCTTCTACCATCAAATTGAAAATGGACAAAAAAGATTGAGTTATGAAATGGCAATTAAAATTGCCAATATTTTCAAGAAAAAACCTGATGAAATCTTTCTGGATGACTTTAATTAGTCATCTTTTTTACTGGACAAAAAAGTAACTTTTTCGGCCACTACTTCGGTCTGATAATATTTGGTTTGGTCATCTTTAGTAACTAGGTTACCTTGTAGACGACCTTTTATACCAATGATATCGCCGGTATGACAGTATTCTTTGGTATTGTCGGCAATGCCGTCCCAAAGAATACATTTGAGAAAGTCGGTATCGTATAAGCCTTCAGAATTTTTGTAAGAACGGGGAACAGCTACCACAATATTGGATACGCGTTTGCCGTTTTCTTTTTTAATTACTTCCGGTTCTTTGGTTAACCGACCAACTAAAACAACTTGGTTTAACATATATTGCCTCCTTTCTGATTGGCAATGTTAACATTTTCCAAAAAAGAAGACAAATAGGCAATTTTTAAAATTGAGGCCAAAAAATGGCTCAATTATGGTAAAACCCCCTCGTTTTTTAACAAATTGCGGTAAAAAATGGCCTGAATTTACAAATTTGCTAGTTTTTTAATTTTCTTTCAACAAACGGTTTAATTCGACGGCGTATTCCATAGGAAGTTCCTTTTTAAAATCGCTGATAAAGCCCATTATAAGCAGTTCTTTAGCGGCATTTTCAGTTAAACCTTTATTCATCAAATAGAAAAGTTTTTCTTCACTGACTTTAGATACAGTCGCTTCGTGTTCAATGGTTGATGAGGAGTTTTCTACAATATTTTTGGGATAAGTATCACTTTTAGATAAGGAATCTAATATTATGGTATCGCATTTGACAGAGGCCGTACTAGCAAATGCTTGCGGAGCGATATGGGTAGTACCACGATAATTGCTTCTACCGCCATCACTCGAAAGCGATTTACTAATAATATTACTTTTAGTATGGGGTGCTAAGTGGATCATCTTGGCTCCGGCATCTAAGACTTGACCGGCTTTTGCGTAAGCAATACTAATCGAATTACCACTAGCATATTCCCCATTTAAAATACAAGAAGGGTATTTCATCGTCACTTTACTACCAAGGTTACCATCGACCCATTCCATCTTACCGTAAGCATCGACTATTGCCCGTTTAGTGACTAGGTTATAGACATCCTTCGACCAATTTTGAATAGTTGAATAACGACAGGTAGCATTTTTTTTAACATAGATTTCCACTACGCCCGCATGTAATGAGGAAGTTGAGTAACTGCGAGCCGTACAGCCTTCAATATAAGAAAGAGAGGAATTTTCATCGACAATGATGATTGTTCTTTCAAACTGACCTAAAGATTCAGAATCGATACGAAAATAAGATTGTAAAGGCCGGTCAAGTTTAGTATTAGGAGGAATATAAATGAATGATCCCCCACTCCAAGCGGCACCATTTAAAGCTGTATATTTATTTTCATCATATTTAACTAAGTGATTAAAGTACTCTTTAAATAATTCAGGATATTTTTGTAAAGCATCATCGGTAGAGGTAAAAATAATTTCTTGCGGTAAATCTTGATGATGATATACGACTTCACTTTCATATTGATTAGTCACCCCACCAAGATATTTTTTCTCCGCATCGATAACTCCTAAATCTTTAAAAGTATCTTTGATATTACAAGCAACATTTTCCCAATTATCGGTTAAGGATGTCGAAGAACTTTTATAGTAATTGATATTGTTAAAATCGATATCTAATTGGGGTCCAAATGAGGGATTATCTAAACGATTAAAAGCTTCTAAGGATTGCAAACGAAAATCAAGCATCCATTCAGGTTCTTGCTTTTTCTTAGATAATTCAATTATAAATTCACGATTTAGTTGTCTTTCCATAGGTATCACAAGATGTATTATACACCAATATTTTTTATTTGAAAATAGACTTAATATTTGATACTATATAATTAATAATAAACATAGGTAGATGATAAGTTATGGTAAGTGAAAAACAAAGTACTTATACTAAAGCAATGAATCAAAAAGCAATGATGTTTATGGTAGGAGAAAATCCTGAACTAAAAGATATTCATTTTAATAATAACTATATTAGTTATGGAGATAAATTTATGTATCTAGGGGATTTTAATTTATTAACTTTATTAGAAGATTACTCACCTTTTAGAAGTGATTTAGGTTTAATGAGTGCTAAGGATGTATTCGATATTGTCGGAGTTAATGTATTTGGAAAAAATCAAATTGATACACACGGTAGTGAACAAAACTTACGCGATTGTTATTATCGGGTTTTAGAGGGAATACCAACAGGATACCGGGAAGAAAATATTACCCAAGGATATGATGCTTTTGTCTATGACTTATTATGTAATCAAGATTATTTAACGACGGAAGTAAGACCATTACTCGGCGAATATCAAGGGAAGATGGAAGAAATTGCCTTAAGCGAAAATCCTTCGCCACGTAAAGCGAGCGAGTTAGAAAAATATTATGCGATGCAAGAGCAGGCTTTAGCTTATCAACAACGTTTTAAAAATGAACAAGCAATGAAATTGGAAGTAAAATTTCCCAAAGAAAAAGCGGGCTATGTCAGAGCGATTAGTATCGCCATAGCCACGAGTATATTAGGAATTGTCATTGCAACGCTAGTTTCTATTTATTTATAGAGCTAGCGATTTTCAATAATCAATTTAATAGCTGTTCTTTCTTCGCCATCGATAACGATGTCAGTAAATGCGGGTATGCAAATCAAGTTTTTACCTGATGGAGCGACAAATCCGCGAGCGATAGCAATACTTTTAATTGCTTGGTTTAATGCTCCAGCACCAATACATTGAATTTCTACTTGTTCATTAGTTTCACGAAAGATATTAGCAAGTGCACCAGCTACGGAATTAGGATTTGATTTAGAACCTACTTTTAACGTTGCGATAGTTATTTCCCCTTTCTATAGTTAATTTATATGAGGGTTATAAATATTTTATGAATCTATTGTTGACTATTTATTATTTATTCTTATAATATTACTTGGTGATTTTAGATGGCCGAATATAGTTTAAGAGATGATATCAGCGAGGTTAAAAGACAAAATAATGAAGCTAAATTAATGATGTATAAAGATATTATTTGGTTATATATTAAATGCTTAGTATATTGTCCCAAAGAAGTAGAAGTCCGGAAAAAAATGTTGCGGATGATGAAGGGTTTTTTTAAACATTTAAGTAATGAAGCGGAAATATTAGATGTATTAGGTAGCGCTTATATCTCTCAAAAAGAATTTGATGATATTTTAATCCAATTAGATGATGAATTTGATAAAGCTTTTACGTATTATGATGGGGTTTTAGCCGATGTTGAAGAATCTTTAGAATTACGCGATTTTAGGATATTTCTGCATCGTAATGAAGACACTCCAGGAATCGATCAAGATAAAAAAGAAAAAATTGGGGAAATGATTCTACGATTAGAGGAAGCCAATCGAAAAAGAAGTCCAGAAGAAATTCATAACTAGACTTCTTTTATTTTTTTAAAGTTAAATGTTGATAGACCATTTCGGTAGTAGGGATAAGACGATTGTGATAATTTAAAGCTTTAAAGACCATATATTTAATATTAGTTTGTTCATCAAAATATATTTTTAAATGCCACGCCCCATTATTCTGCCGATCAAAGCGCAATGATGGGACATTGCAAATACCATTTAAAGTATCCAAGTAACTTAAGTGACCGTGGCCGACAATATCGAGATAAGAATCTTCTCGGTCAATGCCGAAATTGGCATAATAACTTTTTAAATAATTAGCTAAAGGTTGATTACCTAATGGTTCATTAGGTGTAGGATCAGGGTATTTAAAAGTTGGATGATGAATCATAAAACTTGTTAAAAGACTGTGAATTCCATTAATGGTTATCGTCGCGTGACCGTAACCTAAAGAGATAAAATCTTCTCGAGCAGCAGCTAAGGCAGAGATGGCATCTATGCCATAAGGGTTGCAAATGCGATCGTGATTACCCCCTAGGACGGCGTGATAAATACCCGGAGCCGATGGAAGATTAGTGATTGCTTGTTCAACTAATTTTTTAGCAGAGTTAACACCGCCGAAATTTTTATTTTTAGGGTGATGGGAAAAACTAAAGTAATCCCCGGCATTCAAAATAAGTTTAATCCCGTGTTTGGTGCAATAATTGAGAATTTGCTCACAATCTCTAATGACTTCGTTACTTACTTGACTGATATGAATATCGGAAACTAATAAAATATCATAAGTACGGCATTCGGGAGGGACGATTAAATCGAGAGTCTCTTTAGTAGCAATATCTGGCGGCACAATGACATATTGGGGAGAAGAAGCCAACTTTTTAGGTTGAATATTTATCAGTTTTTGCAGATGTGTAAGCGCTACAACAAAGTCATCTTTTATTTCACCAAGAGGTAAAGACATAGATTCGGCCACATCTTCGAGAGAAGCTTGCCCTTCAGCGAGCTGACTTAAAAGTAATTTTTCAATTTTAGCTTGTCTTTGGCTACGAAGTTTTATTTGATTTTCTTTAGTTTCTTGCTCTTGACTTTTTAAAGTGAAACCATCTAATAATTGCTCTTGAGTGGCAATTTTGGTGTTAGCTTCGGTAAGAGAACTTCTTAATTCGGCGTTTTCTCGATCGAAGGCGGCTTGTAAGTTTTGAATTTCACGGTTAAGTCTAGTAACTTCATTTTTTAAACGGACCTTTTCATTTTGCAAGTCGGTAACGATGCTTTGTTGTTTTTTTAATTTTTGATTTTTAGAAGCTTGCTCGCTATCTAAAGTTTGACATCTAGCTAATAAACTTTCATAATCTTTATGAAGTTGGTCGTAAGCTCTTTGTAAGCCATCCATTTGCTCTATATAATAACTAACTAGTTTTTCTTGGGGAGCATCATACTCATTTAAAATTTCTTTTAAATGATTTATTTCCGGTTCTAGTATGCCTTCTTTATCTAAGGTATAATTCTCGGTATAGGCAGCAGCAATGGTATTTAATTTACCAAACAAAAGGCCCTCTATTCCTAGATTATCTTCTAAACACCAAGTAAGAAAAGTATTCATACAATTTAAAAATTTTTCTAAAACTTTAGGGGTAGTAGTATTCTTATTTAAATTATCAAGAACATAAGCGGCAAAAAATTCAATTAGTTCTTGATAACTAGCTTTACGGCCTTTAGATAAAACCGCACATAAGTCGAGATAATATATTTGACCTAGAGCGTGTGTTTTAACATATTTGACAATACTATTTTTCTCATAAGCTGATAAAGCCATAGTTATACCCCCTTAAGTAAGTGTTTATTATAATAACAAATTTAAGTAAAGAATACAATTATTTTTAGGATTTATTTTCCCATCTAGCATAAACGCCACACGGTAAGATAAGACCTTCATTAGATGGCAATCCTAATTCATCGCTACTAATTAAGCCGGGATACTTTTGATTAACAGTCAAATTTAAAATATTTTCTAAAACGGTCATCGATAGACCATTGGTATAGGAATTTATCAAAAATAATAATGGTTTATCACTCAATAATTCTGTGCATAGCGAAACAAGATTATATAAATCTTTTTCTATTGACCAGACTTCTTTATTAGTACCGCGACCAAAAGCCGGAGGATCCATTAAAATAATGTCATATTTATTACCTCTTCTAATTTCTCTTTTGACAAATTTAACGACATCATCGACAATGAAACGGATGGGTTTAGAAGCCAAATTGGAAGCTTTAACATTTTCTTTAGCCCATTCTACCATACCTCTTGATGAATCGACATGCACGACACTAGCGCCGGCGCTTAAAGCCGCTATGGATGCCGCTCCGGTATAAGCAAATAGATTTAAAACTTTAACTTCCCGTTTGGAAGAAGTTATGATATCGCTAAGATAGTTCCAGTTATAGGCTTGTTCAGGAAATAAACCGGTATGTTTAAAACCCATTAATTTAAGATTAAAGGTTAAATTATGGTAATGAACTTGCCAACTACTCGGTAACTGCGGATTTCTAACATCCCAAGCACCACCGCCTGTTTTACTCCGGGTATATATTGCATCAACTTGACTAGATAAGTCTTCCCTAGCTGGCCAAATGATTTGGGGATCTGGTCTTAACAAGGTATAACTACCCCAGCTTTCTTTTTTTAAACCATCACCCATAGCAATTATTTGATATTCCTTAAAATCTTCGACTATTTTCATTTTTGCACCCAATCATTAATTTTAACTGTTAGAGGTTCAATAGTTTCGAGTAAGCCATTAGTTAAGAAAAAATAACCTAAAATCAAAGTTTGAACATCATTATTATAATAAAGGTTAATACTCGTTAAAATACCGGTTAGGATAAAGAAAATTAAAGAAAATATTTTGAAAATCCACAATTTATTAGAACGGTCGTGGTAGTAGTCGGCTTTTTTAAGTTTAATCAAAGCTAAAAGGATAATCCAAATGAATAAAGTTAAAGCTAAGTATTTAGGGCTTTGGTTAATATCAAAATAAAAAGCTAAAAAACCAGTTATTAAACTAGCAAGAGCCACTTGAATACCTTCATAATCTTTAGATTTAAAGGTTAAAGCATATTTGAAAAAGTTGATTATTGTATAAATAGAAAAAACGGTAGTTAAAGCTGTCTTAATACTTATGTCAGTTAAACGAGGAATAAGCATAAGCATACTACCTATAATAATTAGGAATATGCCAACTGTAAAATCGATATTTTCTTTTTTCATAAGATCACCTACTCGCCAATTATATTACACCATTTTTAGAAATTAGTCTATGTTAAACATTGTTTTTAGGGCATTAGCCACACTATCGACGTTATTAGCTAGCTTGGTAGAATTATAAAGGGGTTTACCGGTTAGTCCTGTTAGTTCTAGATAAGTAAGGTCATTAAATCCCTCCCCTAGAAAGGCCGCTTGGTCTAGAGAGATTTTTAGATATTCTAGCAATTTACATACCCCACGCCATTTACTATTATTATTTAAAATAAAGTCACGATATAATGGTTCGCCGGGAATGCGGTTAGTATCGGATAAGCTAAATGAGGAATTAGCATTGACTAGTTCCGGATTGATACTTTGTAAATAGTCTTTTAAGACTAACATACGGTTATAATTAGTACTTTGGATGGTAATTTGGCTTACCGGTTCGGTAATCGCCGCAAAAGATTGGATATAGATATTTTCGGGATAACTGATTTCATCAGGAACATTAATATAGCGCTGATATTTAGCATTAAAGTATGCTTTCAAATTATGGGTATTACAAAATTCATAGACATTTTGGAGGGTGGCTAAAGGAATATTCTCCCGATAGATAGTGGTGTCTTTGGCATAGTCATAAACTTCGGCACCATTACTAGCAATAATGTAGCTAGAAGCTTTAGCCATTTGACTAATCTCCCGGACTTGGTAAGCGTTTTTCCCACTAGTTATGACCACTAAAATACCTAAATCTTTTAATTTAGTAAAAATTTCTTGCGTATATGGACTGATTTTTTCTTTGGAATTGATTAAAGTCCCATCTATATCAACGAAAACAATTTTATAATTCATCGTAATCCCTACTTTTCATTCTAATTATAGCAAAAGTGTAAATATATTGAAAGGAATTTGTAAAATTTAAGTGTAAACAAAAATAGGATTTCTCCTATTTCGTTTTATCAAATTGACTCTTATAAAGTTTCGCATAAAAGCCATTTTTAGCTAACAATTCAGTATGAGTACCTTGTTCGATAATATTACCTTCATTCATAACGAGAATTAAATCAGCATTTTTGATAGTTGACAGACGATGAGCGATAATGAATGTTGTCCGCCCTTCCATCAATTGGTCCATCGCTTGTTGAATTAAGATTTCGGTTCGGGTATCAACATTGCTCGTAGCTTCATCGAGAATAAGGATTTTAGGGTCCGCAAGAACGGCTCGAGCGATAGTCAATAATTGCTTTTGCCCGGATGAGACGTTGTTTGTTTCTTCATTAAGAACCATTTGGTAACTGTCAGGTAAAGTTTGGATGAAATGATGAACGTGGGCAGTCTTAGCAGCATTTATTACCTCGTCATCCGAAGCATCAAGTTTACCGTAACGTAAGTTTTCCATAACTGTACCGTTAAAAAGCCACGTATCTTGTAAAACCATACCGAATAGTTTTCTTAAATCGCTTCTTTTAAATTGGGTGATGTCAGTGCCATCGATTTTGATACTACCACTAGTAATGTCATAGTAGCGCATTAACAATTTAACGATGGTTGTTTTCCCTGCCCCGGTAGGGCCGACGATAGCAATCTTATCCCCTGGATTAATATGAGCGGTTAAATCGTGAATAATCGTTTCATTAGGTTGGTAGCCAAATTTAACGTGACTAAATTCCACCTCGCCTTTAATATGATCGATTGAAGCCGGATTCTTGATATCTTTCGGTTCTTCTTCGGCATCTAAGAATTCAAAAATTCTTTCACTAGCAGCAATCATCGATTGAATCATATTCGATATTTGGGCAAGTTGACCGATGGGTTGAGTAAAGCTTCTTGAATATTGGATAAATGATTGGATTTCCCCGACGGTAATAATTCCCCGTGAAGCATAGATAGCTCCTAATATGGCAACAATAACATAGGAAATGTTACTAACAAAATTCATAATCGGATGCAAAATTCCACTGATAAATTGACTCTTCCAACCGGTTTCATATAAAGCTTGATTATCTTCATTGAACGCTGCTAAAACTTTATTTTCCGCATTAAAAGCTTTAACTACCGTATGGGCGGTAAACATTTCTTCAACTTTACCATTTAAATTAGCCAAATTATTTTGTTGAGCCAAGAAGTATTTTTGACTATATTTAGCTATCTTGAGCATTAAAAATAAGGCAAGTGGTAAAACGATGACGGTTATTAAGGTAATGGTAATGTTAATGCTCAACATCATAAAGAAAATACCGACGATAGTTGTAAGAGAGGTGATCAACTGAGTGGCGCTTTGATTTAAACCTTGACTAAGTAAATCGACATCATTAATAATGGTCGATAAAACCTCACCGTGGGATTTCTTATCAAAGTAAGATAATGGCAAGCGATTGATTTTCTCAGAAATTTCTTTCCGCATTTTATAAGTTGTTTTTTGGGTGACGCCGCTCATTAGGAAACTTTGAACATAAGAGAATATCCCACTCACGACATAAAGGATTAAAAGTATCAAAAGAATTTTGCCAATAGCAGCAAAGTCGATACTGCCGGTTCCACTTAGTTTAGCCATTAAACCTTCATATAATTTAGTAGTGGCATTTCCTAAAACTTTAGGACCAACGATACTAAAAACGGTACTACCGATAGCAAAGATGAATATGATGATTAAAATATAACGATAGGGATTTAAGTAATGGAGCAATTTTTTTAAAGTGTTTTTAAAATCCTTGGCATGAGCCGGATTATTTATTCGTCGATTATGCATTAGTTAATTCCTCCTCACTAAGTTGAGATAACGCTATCTCTTTATAGACATCACAATTTTGTAGTAATTCTTCATGTGTGCCCTTTCCGACGATTGTGCCTTGATCAAGAACGATAATTTGGTCGGCGTGCATGATGGTACTAATTCTTTGAGCGACGATAAAGATAGTTTTATCTTTGGTAATTTTAGATAATTCTTTGCGCAGACGGGCATCGGTTTTAAAGTCGAGAGCGGAAAAAGAATCATCAAAGATATAGATATCGGGAGATGTAGCTATGGCTCTGGCTATCGCCAAACGCTGACGTTGTCCACCGGAGACATTAGTGCCGCCCTGCGATATTTCACTAGCATATTTTTCCGGTTTATCTTCAATAAATTCGGTAGCTTGAGCAACTTTAGCTGCTTGCGTAATTACCGCCATATCTGGTTTATTTAAACCAAAACCAATATTGGAAGCAATAGTGCCTTTAAAAAGTAATCCGCGTTGGGGAACATAACCAATTTTATTTCTTAAAGATTTTAATTTAACATCTTTAATATTAACCCCATCGATAAGAATTTTACCGGATGTAACATCGAAAAAGCGCGGTATTAAATTGATTAATGTCGATTTACCGCTTCCTGTTGAGCCGATAAAGGCAGTAGTAGTACCAGGTAGAGCGGTGAAATTAATATTAGAAATAACATTCTCCGCCGCATCCGGATAACGGAAGTAGACATCTTTAAATTCCACTACCCCTCTTTGATTTTTAACAAAGTTTTTAGGTGATACGGGGTCTTGGATGGAAGATGAAACATTTAAGACCTCCCCGACTCTTTTAAATGATACTAAAGCTCGCGGCATCATAATAGATATCATCGAGAACATTAAGAAGGACATAATAACGTGCATAGAATAAGTCATTAAGGCCATAATCTCCCCGACTTGAATCGTTCCTAAATCGACATTTTTACTACCTATCCACACAATGAGAATACCGGTACCATTCATAATCAAGGTCATAAGAGGAAACATAATACTCATAGTACGATTGACGAAGAGATTAATTTTGGTTAAATCTTTATTAGCTTTATCAAAGCGTTTCTCTTCATATTTTTCGGTAGAGAAAGCGCGGATAACGGGAATACCACTTAAGATTTCTCGCGATATTAAATTTAACTTATCAATTTTATTTTGAATACTTTTAAATTTTGGTAAAGCGATAGTAAAGAGGATAATAATTAAACTTAAAACACAAAGTAAGGATATTCCTAAGATCCAACTCATTTGATTAGTCCGAACTTTAGCTAGTGAACCTAAACCCATAATCGGCGCATAGATAACAATACGTAAGGCCATTACGATGAACATTTGGACTTGTTGAACGTCGTTGGTACTACGAGTGATTAAGGAAGAGGTTTGAAATTGTTCAAATTCTTGATTAGCAAAGCTCATTATCTTATTGACTACTGCACTACGCATTTCCCGGGCAATATTCGCAGCAAGTCTGGCAATTAAATAGGTACTAGCGATAACGAAGGCCATTACTAAGCAAGCAAGTCCTAACATTATTAAACCTTCTTTTAAAATGTAATCTAGTTGAATGCGGTCGATATTAATGCCGGCATTTTGATAGTAAGTTTGCACAGTAGAAAGGGTTAAATTATCTTTAACTAAATCGTTGATGTTGGCTTCTAGCTCTTTGTTTAACCTCTCCACTGTTTCTAATCTATTTGCAGTATCCATATTTTTTAACAGGGTTAGAGTATCTACTTCCGAAGATAGAGTATTTTGGTAATCTTTACTAGTTAGTAAGCTATATAATAAATTACTCTTATTAAATATGGCATCTAGGTCTTCAGCACTATTAAGAAGATATATTTCTTGATTTTCATTTATATCATATTTCTTTAAGTATTTCTGATATTTCTTGGCTCCTAGATTTTCTTCAGTTAGTAGCTGATAACTATCATCAACTTTTTGAATTTCTTCCGGGTTTAAGAATAGTTTAATAGTAGATAAATCTTCTTTTAGAATAAATTTAGGGGTGGCACTAGCAATTCCTTTATTAGATATACCAACATCGACAATGTCTGCTGTATACTCGGGAATTTTTAAATCAAGCATTGCTTGGCATACTAAAATTGCAATAATTAAAATTATTTGGAAAAAATTATGCCCCACTATATTAAGTATTTTTTTCATTACATAAACTTCCTTTCTATTAAATATATGTTAATAATGCAAAAAAGAACTCATAACAAGTTCTAAACTCAAATTCTTTTCGCTAACATATTTTAACAAAATATATAAAACTTTTCAATAGGGTTAATACCAACTAGCTATTTTGGATATTGGTATACCAGTATATTTAGCTATGATATTCTTGTCAACTTGATCTCTAACCATTGCTTTAGCTATCTCTTCTTGCTTCGTAAGTGAACCTTTTCTAAAACCAATCGTTTCACCTTTGCGTAAGCCGATAGACTCACCTTTGCGTAAACCTTCGTTCATTCCATCTTCGTGAGCTTCACATACTAACCCATTGACTACCATCGTCTCTCTTGGAACATTCTCTTCGATATAGTTGGGATCACTATTTAGTTTTAATATTTCTTTTACTAGTTTCTTTTCCATTTTCATATCATTAAAAACTCCTTTCACATATTTCCTTAGTTTCTCTTCTGTATCAGCTACTAGCACTTGGCAAAATTGCATTATTCTATCTGTACATCCATTATACCAATTCTTTAAGCCAAAGTCTACATCAAGTAGATATATCCGCATTGTATCTTTATATGTCTCTTTCCCAAATTCATTTTTATTGGGATACCTACATATTAGTTTGTTCTGATAGAGGTTGTCCATCATCACACACATTTGGTTAACCGGTTTTACTTTCTTTAATACTTGGGATGAATAAAGTCCTCCGGCATACAATGCATTCTTTTTCATAACGTAATTACCATAACGACAATCTACCTCGATATTATACTTTTCCCCTTTATAATCTAATACTAAGTCCCGTTGGCGTGGTTTCTTCGCTTTATTTAATACATTAGCATTTCCATCATCCCGATTAACTAGTTTAACTTTCCCTTTTAGTTTTTCGACATCTAGTTTAAAAAGTAGAGCTAACAAATGGGTAGCTAAATCCAAATTATTAGGATTATTAAAGACACCAGTGAAGATTGCATCGCGCCATAACGGGCATATTTTTTTAGGCATTATAAACACCACCTTTCACTTTATATATTCTCGGTCGAGGTATCAAATTCCTTTAAAAAAATTGAAATTTTTTCAAAAAGTTAAAAATTTGACACGATTCTATGTCAAATTTACATATTTTTACAATATATTTTTTGGTTTTAGATCACAAAAAACTAATGGCTTCTATATTGAAACGATTAATAATTCTTCTTTAAAATCTTTTACTTCTATGTATTCTTTAGTTTGTTTCTCTATTCTTTTTTGTACTATTGT
>CANQMM010000028.1 GCA_947624955.1 uncultured Bacilli bacterium
AAATACTAGAAGGTTCAGATATGGATGATCAATATATCAAAGTAATGCTAGATGATAATGAACCAGTAAGATTTGATGATGAAAAATTAATAGCTGCTACTAAAGTAGAAACTAATTCTATTAAATCAAAAACATTAGCTACTAGTGGGGTTGGAGCAGGGCAGTCCAATAGTCATAGTTTAAGAATGTGGCTAGATGAAAGTGGTACAAATGAAACAGTAGGAGGAAAAACACTTAATTCCAAGATAGTAATAAGTGCGGTAGCAGCAGAGCAGACCGGAGCCGATTATATAGAGAGTTTATTAGCGACGCATAGCGATACTATGAAAAATGATGACCCCAATAAAAATGTTAGATATATAGGGGCAACTCCAGATAATTACGTAACATTTAATGGAGAAATTTGGCGAATAATCGGCGAATTTAATGATATGTATGAGTGCCCAGAAGATACTGAAGGAAAGGAAATTACTACTGACAATTACGCAGACAATTGTAAGAAGACTAGATTATTAAAAATAATCAGAAATACATCACTAGACACATACTCGTGGGATTCAACCGACCAAAGTATCAATAATGGTTATGGAGTAAATGAGTGGAGTACATCAGCGATTCAAAAAGCATTAAATGAAGCTTATTATAATAGCACAAAGGGAACTTGTTATGGAAATACTAATTTATCGACAAAAATATGTGACTTCACAGAAACTACGCATAATCCAACCAAAGGATTAGATGCAACCGCCAGAAGTCTAGTAGCTCGAGTAATGTGGAATACCGGAACAGTAGATGGAACAACAAAAACACATAGTAATACCAATACAAAAGAAATGTACACAGCGGAACGTAGCAATAATAACGGAAAGTCATTATGTACAAGTGGAACAAATTGTAATGATACAACCCAACGAACAACCAAATGGATAGGAAAAGTAGGACTAATGTACCCAAGTGATTATGGATATGCAACATCTGGCGGAACTAACTATAATAGAGAACAATGTCTAAATTACCAATTATATAGCTGGAATAGTGGTAATTATTATTCAAACTGTGCCCAAAACAGTTGGTTATTTAATAGTATCCAAACACAGTGGACAATGACTCCGGTGCCTAGTTCGTCTAGTGCTAACTATGTCTTCGGTGTGTACAGCAATGGGCTTGTCTACTGCGGCTATGCGTACTTTGCGGGTGGCGTGCGGCCGGTCGTTTATCTGAAATCTGATGTTAAAATTATTCACGATGCAACTCACGATGGTAGTGAAGATCATCCTTATGAATTGAGTTTATAAATATTGAAAATAACAGTAAAATATAAAACTGTTATTTTTTAAAGGACTTTAAAAAACGTTAGAAAAATACCAAAATAAACTTTTACTTGCAAATTGCAGCCAATGATATTATAATACCCAATTAATTGGGGGTGGTTATTGTGCGTCAAAGTTTGTCTGCGCATCACGGTAATTATTATAAAGATGCTTATACTGAGGAAGAAAAAGAAGAATTCATTCTTTCTTATATTCCCCGTATTGAAGCAATGGCTAAGAAATTGCAAGTACCGGATGAATTATTTGAAGATTTTGTTAGTGCTGGTATTTTAGGAGTTATTAAAGCCTTAAGTAAAAATCATCTAATTGATTATTATTTAAGTGTTTTTATTGATGCCGAAATTATGTCAGAAATGATCGATTGTTTCGTTTCCTATACTAATATTTCCAATGCTAGTTACATTTCTACCTTTAAAGATATTAAAGCTTTTTATGCAAAAGATAGTTTAGATGAAAAGCCAGATTCTCCAATTTTCTTATTACCAAGTACAATCGCTTTAAATGCCATTTTTCAGACACCTGATATTCAAGATCAAGAAGATGCTATCATTGATAAAGTTACCGCTGATGAATTAAAACAAATTATTGTCGATTTACTTAATGAAGGAATAATCCAACCAAGGGAAGCGGCGATAGTTATTTACCATCTTGGTTTATTTGGTAAATCTAATCTATCTTTTGATAAGGTTATTCGCCTTTTGGATTTACGCATCACTCCCGAACGGGCTCGGCAGATATATAGAAAAACTATTTGCAAAATAAAAACTAGAGCTAATTTAGAATACCTTAAAATGCCGCATTCCCAAGATTTAATGACACTAAAAAAGATTTTAGACTTCGATAAAGAAAATCAACCTAAATTTTAATAGGTTGATTTTTTAAATCCTCTTCATAACAATGACTACCCGTTAGCATATCATAAATTCTTGCTGCTCTTAGTTCATATTCCCAAGTTCTAGATTCATAATTAATCTTCCTTATGCCTTCTAATTCTTTGCGCATTTTCTTTAAATATTCTTGCCCGGTTTTTCGGAATCCCAAAATTCTTAAATAACTAATCGGTTCTTTCGCATCACTCTTTTTTATCCCCAATAGAATATGGATTAACATTCTTCTAATTTTATTATAAGTATATCTTTTTGTCTTGATGTTGCAAATTAGTTCTTGGTAATTACAACTCTTCTCAACATATTTTCTTATCCGGTATTCTATCCCTTCATCAACGTCTAAATAGGTCTCTAAATTTTCATCCGTCATAATCTTATACTTTAATAAATTAAATAATAAATCTTCTTGGACATTCCTTAGATAATTAACTACCTCTCTAGGTACATACTTTTGGATATCTTCCCGATTCTTTAACCTTTCCCTAATGTTCGCTGCACTAACTATCTGTTTATCCTCTAAAATATCGTGATAATCATTAGTTCTTTGAATAGTTTCCGCTATAATACTTGGGTTTATTAATCTAATAGCTTTCCAATAAGAAATCCCAAGTAAGTCATTTGGACTTTTAATATCCTTATCTAAAGCTTTACTTAAAGCTGTTGGATAATTCTTTCCCATCTGTAATAAATCTTTTACTTTTTCTTGATAATTCCTATCCAATTGGCTATCCGCAAGTTTTTTTAGTAACTCACTATCATTTGATTCACTTCCAAAAATAATCCGCTCTACTTTTAAATAGTTTAATAATTGGATAGCTTTATAAGCAAATATATCTGCTGCTTGACTACCAAATAAGACCGGTAGTTCCACGACGATGTCCACCCCGTACATAAGTGCTAACCTAGTCTTATCATACTTACTTATTAAACTAATTTCTCCTCTTTCTAAGAAATAACCATTTAATACTAAGATAACCAGTGAATCTGGATACTTTTCTTTTATTTTTTGTAAATGATACAAATGCCCATTATGTAAAGGATTATATTCACAAATAATACCGATTACTTCCATCTTGCGTCCCTTCCTTAAAAAGGATTATATCAGTTAACAAGTTATTATGCAATTTTAATATTACTTTTTATTTTCCCTAGGCAGTGCTATAATTAAGTAGGTGATACTATGTTAAAAGTCGAAAATGTAACAAAATATTATGGTGATTTTTTAGCCGTCGATAATTTATCCTTTACCGTTGAAGAAGGCGAAGTATTTGGATTACTCGGTGTTAATGGTGCCGGTAAAACGACGACTTTCCGGATGATTATCGGTTTACTAGAAAAGACTAAAGGTAGCATAACGCTGAATGGTAAACCAATCGATTATTCCGTGACTGACCAAATTGGGTTTTTGACTGAAGAGCGTAGTTTATTAACTAAATTAACCGTCAAAGAACAAGTCATCTATTACGGTATTTTAAAAGGGATGAAAGAAGAAACTATTTTACAAAGATTAGATGAGCTTTTAGCAAAATTTAATATAAGCGAATATAAAGAGCGTAAAATTAAAGAACTAAGTAAAGGTAATCAGCAAAAAGTGCAATTTATTACGGCCATTATCAATAATCCGAAACTCCTAATTTTAGATGAACCATTTAGTGGTTTAGACCCCCTAAATGTCGAGTTATTTATGAATGTTATTAGAGAGTTCAAAGAAAAGGGAAGTATGATTATTTTTTCTTCCCACCGGATGGAACATGTCGAACTATTCTGTGAGAAATTAGTAGTTTTAGTCAATGGTAAGAGTGTTTTAAGTGGCAAGATTAAAGATATTAAAAAAGAATATCGCAAGAAGAATATCTTTATCGAAGGTGATGTAACCAAATCCGAGTTAGCGAAAATCGAAGGTGTTACTAAAGTCGAGAAAAATGCTAATGGCTACGTTGTGCAAATTGAAAGTGAAAGTTATGTTCCTAATGTCTTTAGTTATGTTAAAGAGTGTTCTAATATTACTAAATTTGCCGTTGAAGAACCAAGCCTTAATGAAATATTTATAAGTAAAGTAGGTGAGTCATATGAAGGCTAAATTAAAATTCTTAATTAAAGAAAGTTTTAAGAAAAAGACCAACACCAAATGGTTTAAAGTTTGTAATATTCTTTTACTAATTTTAATCGTTGGCGTAGTTAATATCGACCATATTATTAGTTTTTTTGGTGGCGACTTTGCTGACCAAAGAGAAATTTATGTTCTCGATAATACCGATACTTATACCGAATTTTATAATCAGTTTACAGCTCTAAGTGCCAGTGTTAAAGATTATGATGACTTTGTCTTAACGAATTCTAAAGAGAGTAAAGAAAAGTTAAAAGAGCAATTAAATGAAGAAAACGATAACTTAATTATTGAAATACTTCCTGATGAAGAACATTACTTAACGGCTAATATCATTAGTTATGAACCTGTTGATACGATAACGATGCAATTAATTACCACATCTCTAAGTGCCGTTAAAAGCGAGTATGCTTTAGCTAACTCCGATATATCGGAAGAAGAATTATTAAATATTACATCTCCCATTACTTTATCTACTGAATTCTTAAATCCCGAACTAGATGAGATGGCGGAAGCTAAAGATATCTTATCCGCCGGGGCGATTATCATCTTCTTAGTTCCATTCTTTATTCTTATCGTCTTATTAACCCAAATGATTGGGGCGGAAATTAATGATGAAAAGACCACTCGGGGTATGGAAATTATTATTTCTAACGTTCCGCCAAAAGTCCATTTCTTTGCTAAGATTGTTGCATCTACCGGATTTGTCCTTTTCCAATCACTCCTCTTTCTAATTTATAGTGCCATTGCTTTATTCGTTCGTAAATTACTCGGCGGTGGCTTAGTAAGTACTGATAGCTCACTATCTACGAGTGTATCGAGTTTAATCGAAACTTTAAAAAATACCGGAATGTTAAACGCTTTAATTAAAGGTTTACCATTGATTATATTAATCTTTATCTTAAGCTTCCTAGTCTATGCTTTACTCGCCGGTATTCTTGCCTCGATGACAACTAGTATCGAAGATTACCAACAACTTCAAAGCCCTTTAATGATCCTTTGTATGGCCGGTTATTATATCGCCTTGATGGCTTCGATGTTCGATGGGTCAATCTTTATCAAAATTTTATCTTATGTTCCCTTTTTATCCGCGTTAATCGCGCCGGTGGTCTACCTCTTAGGTCAGACGACAATTATCGATTTATGCCTTACTAATGGTTTATTAATTCTTACTTGTTTCTTACTCTTTAGATATGGTATTCGTATCTATAAAGTAGGTATTCTTAATTACTCATCTAAAGACTTATGGAAAAAAATATTTAAATCTTTAAAACAAAAAGATTAAGGAAGTGTCCAAATGAAGAAGTTATTACGTAAAAAATATTTACCATTCTATTTTCTAGTAATTGTATCTATTTTTATCGTCATATCTTCTTTTTTTCTCTTGCCAGAATTAAAAAGTGTGGCTTTTGTCAATTTTAAAATTGTCAACGTTGAACCCATCGACGGCTTACTAACCGTTGTCTGTGAAGGTAGTGAGGAAATTAGTAACTATATTGTTACCGTTAAAGATTTAAATGACAATATCTTACTTGAACAGAGTTCCCAAAATAAACGTATCGATATTTCTTCCCTCCATCTTAACTATGGCGAAACTGTCAATATTAGCGTTACCGCCCAAAACGATAAATATCATAAAACGGCCGTCAATACCTATCAATATACCTCTAATAATCCTTCCTTCAATTTGCAAAATAGTCACCTTACGACTCCAAATGAAGCGCAAGTCTTTCAAATTGATGGCGAGTTTGCTGAAAATACTTATACTTTCTTAATTAAATATCAAGATTTAACTATCTATACTAGCTCCTTAAGTAATACTCTTAAAGTTCCTTATTCTTATCTCGCCGGTTATAATGGTCGCTTGACGGCTTATATTGAAAATGCCGAACACCAAATCGTCAGTGAATTTCGCTTTTATAATAATCCTACCTTAGTTGGGGATGTCACAATTACTTCGCCTACAGATAATCTAGCTATGGTGAAAGATGATGTCCTAGTTACCTATACCGGAGGCGAACACGCTACAAAATTCATCTTAGATGTCTATCTCGGTGCTAAACTTGTTGGTTCTTTTACCGCGGAAGATCATCAAGTAACGATTCCCGCTAAGACTTTTAAAACCGATGCCACTTATAAACTGACTTTAAAAGCCATTTATGAAGACTATGTCGAAATAGCTAAGACCTCGACGATTAATTTAATTATCGATAGTAATACCAAAACTCTTCCAGTTACTATCGACTACAATTATCAAAACTTAAAACCTAATACCCAAATATCTCTTGCTACCCGAACGGAAGGTGCCACAATCAAATATACTTTAAATGGTCAAAACCCTAATAAATATGGCGCTACTTATACCGGACCAATTACGATTACCGAAGATGTCACTTTAAAATGTGTCGCTGTTAAAAATAAACAGGGTAGTAGTGATATTACCACCTATAATATCCACGTTGGTCATAAACAACCTGTTATCTATTTAAGTCCCTCTAATCAATCTAAAAATTTCGGCGTTAAAAGTGTCGGTTATACTAATGAACGTGCCGAAATGAATAAAATCGCTAATTACGTTGAGGAACGCTTAAAAGATTATGGCTTTATTGTTTATAGAAATGACCCTACTAAATCGATGGATGTTTGGATTAATGAAAGTCATAAATATGGTGCTGATCTACACTTTGCTATTCACTCCAATGCTAGTACTGATCATCATTCTAAAGGAATGGAAATATATGTCGATAATACCCAATCCAAAACATTGAGTATCGCGACCAAAATCTATGAAAATCTCTATGCTATTTATCCCAATAAAGATGCTACCACCGACCGTGGAATAAAATTTGCGGAAGGTCGCTTAGGCGAGGTGCGGTCATCCAATTTATCTAACGGCATCTTAATTGAGATTGCCCATCACGATTATTTAGAAGATGCGAAATGGCTAGTTGAAAAACAAAAAGAAATCGGCTATAATATAGCTGATAGCATAGCTGAGTATTACCAAATGCGTTAGGAAGGATTTATATTATGAATGAAGAAGTAAAAACTAAGAAAAAAACGACGACTAGAACTAATACTACGAAAAAGAAAACTACCAAAAAGACGACTACGAAAAAAGTAGCTACTCCTAAAAAGACGACGAAGCAAGTCGCCGAAACTAAAGCGGTTACTAAGACGAAGAAAGTCACGCCAAAGAAAGTTTCTTCTCCGAAAAAAGTCGCAACTACTAAAGAAGTTCTAGAAGTTAAAGAAACACCTATCAAAGAAACGCCTAAAAAAGAATTGAAAAATGAAAAAGTTGTTATTGGCATTATGGTTTTAATTATTGCCATTATTTTAGCAAGTATTATTTATATCACGGTGTGTGATAAAAATAATGAAAATAGAATTAAGAGCCAAGTGGGGACATCTTCTTCTAATGATTTAGCTAGTGAAAGTTATGATGTTGTACCGGGAACTTATGATTATGCTAATATCGAAGAAATATCTTATAGCGATTGGCGTTCTAAAGTCCAAAATAAAGATAATTTCATTCTCTTAATTACCAAAAATACTTGTAGTCGTTGTGCGAGCTTTCAATCGGTCTTCAGTCGGGTTCTTAAAGATAATTCTCTCAATGCTTATAAAATAGAGGTATCTAAATTAAATGCGGAAGACCAAAAAGCTTTAGGTGATACCTATGACTTAGAAAGTACGCCAACAACGATAATCGTTCATAGTGGTGAATTTGTCGATAAAATAGTTGGCTATGCTAGTACTAATACCGTAACTACTTGGTTACAAGAAAACTACTTAAGGTAGTTTTTTTACATTTTATATCTATAAAAAATGTGATACAATACCTTTGGTGATTTCTATGTTAGAAATAAAAGATTTAACTGTTGCAGTTGACGATAAAATTATCTTAGACCATTTTAACTTAACGATAAACGATAACTCTATTCATTGTTTAATGGGACCTAATGGTGTAGGGAAAAGTACTATTTGTAAAACAATCATGCACGAACCAAATTACCAAATAACTCATGGTCAAATCCTCTATAATCAAGAAGATATAACTAACTTGTCGACATCTCTTGTTGCTAGTAAAAAAATTATGTATATTATGCAAAACCCCATTGCTATCGAAGGCGTTACTAATGCTGAAATGTTAAGATTAGCTCTTAGTGAAAGTACCAAAGAACATATCGATATTTTTAAATTTAATCGCGAACTAGAATCTATTTGTGCGAAAATAAATCTTCCTAAATCATTCATTCATCGACATATTAACGAAGGAATGAGCGGTGGCGAAAGAAAGAAAAATGAATTACTCCATCTTTGGATGCTAAAACCTCAATTAGTCTTAATCGACGAAATCGACTCCGGCTTAGATATCGATGCCTTAAAGATTGTTGCTCAAAGTTTAAAAGAATACCAAACTACCTATCAAGCTAGTTTCTTAATAATTACTCATAATCCGCAAATCTTGGAAATCTTAAAACCCGATTATGTCCATATCTTAGAAGATAAACATATCATTAAAACTGGTCATCAAGAATTGGTAAAAGAGATAACCGACAGGGGATTTAGCGAGTTAAATAAGGCAAATGAAGTAGGTGAGAGTAATATTCATGAATAAAATAATAGTAAACGAAGATAATTTGACCATCACTAATAATGTTGTATGGTTAGATATCAACGTTGAAAAGTTAGCACTGACGATAATAGGGAAAGTAATTATTAATGAATTAACCACTACTGATCATCCTATTAACTTAACTATTAATTTAGCTAAAAATAGTTATTTAATTTATAACCGTTTTAATAATTATCAAAGTTCCGATATTATTAATCTTAATGGTAATGAAAATACCATAATTAATTTTAATTATGCCTTTATTGCGACGACTAAAAGAAATACTTTAATTAACTATGACCAAAAATATTCTCATAGTAAATGTGCAATTAATGCTTTAGCTTTGGCTAGAGATGCCGCCTCGATTACTATTGATGCCAGTGGTCATATTTATGCCGATACTATTGAAAATGAATATCTAGAAAATATCCGGATTTTAACCCTTAACGATGTTAAACATACTATTTTACCTAACTTACTCATCGATACCGATAATGTTTTAGCTAGTCATAATGCCACTATTTCTAGTATCGATAAAGATGCTTTATTCTATTTAAATGCCAAAGGCTTAACTAATGAAGCGGCGACTAAATTAATAACTAACGGTTTCCTATTAAGTACATTTGCTAACTTAGAGTATCAAGATACAATTCGAAATTTAATTGATAAGGAGGTGTGATATGCATACTGAAGATTTTCCAATGCTTAAACAAGACATTATTTATTTAGATAATGGGGCGACTACTTTGAAACCTTATTCCGTAATCGAAGCCATTACTGATTACTATAGCAATTATAGTGCTAATGCGCATCGTGGTGATTACGACATTTCTTTAAAAGTCGATTTAGCTTATGAAAATGTCCGTTCCTTAGTCCAAAAGTTTATCAATGCTCGTTATCCGCAAGAAATCATCTTTACTAGCGGGGCTACGCAATCATTAAATATGATTGCTAATGGTTTTTTTGCTCCTTTATTAGAAAGTAATGATGAAATTATTATTACTAAAAGTGAGCATGCTTCCAATGTTATTCCTTGGTTTGAAATTGCTAAAGAAAAGAATGTCCAAATCAAATATATTGAATTAGATGATGACCATTATGTTACTTTAAAAAATTTACAAAAAGTTGTTACTCCTAATACCAAAGTAATTGCCCTAGCGGGGATTACCAATGTTATTGGGGATGAACGTCCAATCAAAGAAATCTGCCAATTTGCCCATGCGCATAACATCTTTGTAGTTGTCGATGGTGCCCAATCTGTTCCCCATTTAAAGACTGATGTCCAAGACTTAGACTGTGACTTTTTAGCTTTTTCTGCTCATAAGTTATGTGGACCAACCGGAGTAGGGGTTTTATATGGTAAAGTAGAATTATTAGAACATTTAATTCCCCAAAATTATGGTGGGGGCATGAATGAGACTTTTGATAATGAAAGTTCGATATATCTTAAAAGCCTGCCTACTAGATTAGAAGCGGGAACCCCAAATATCGCGGGAGTTATTGGTCTTGGGGCCGCAATCCAATATCTTAATCAAATTGGGATGGATAATATAACATCTTATGAAAGAGAACTTCGTAAATACTTAGTTGATCAATTATCGGAAATTCCCCATATCGAAATTATTAATCCGGAAAGTGATAGTGGAATTGTGGCCTTCAATGTCGATGGTATCTTTGCTCAAGATGTTGCCGTCTACTTAAATAAGTACCACGTATGTATTAGAGCCGGTAATCACTGTGCTAAAATTTTAAAAAATGAAGTTGGGGTTTCTAACACTTGTCGCGTAAGTTTATATTTTTATAATACTAAAAAAGAAGTTGATTACTTAGTCGAATTATTAAAAGATAAAAATAAGATTTTAGAGGAGATGCTTTAATGGATCCAGAAACGAGAAGAGCCATCATTATGGAAAACTATTTAAATCCCTATAATAAAGGGGAAGGAGATAGTAACTATATTAAAGTCAATACTAATAACGAATCGTGTATCGATAATCTCGATATTTATTTGTTAATTGAGGATGACTGTATCAAAGATATTAAATTTAATGGTGAAGCTTGCGCTATTTCTACTAGTGCTACATCAATTATGATTAAATTGTTACTCAATAAAAAAATTAGTGAAGTTGAAGAACTAATCACTAATTATGAAAATATGATTAACGAATTACCCTATAATTCAGAAATTTTATCCGAAGCTAACTGTTTTGATGAAATCTATAAGCAACAAAATCGTAAAAACTGTGCTCTTCTTCCTTGGAAGGGAATCAAAAAAGCTCTTGCGGAATATCGTAGTAAACAATAAATCTCGGAGACCATTCCGAGATTTTTCTTTTATAATTTTCTATAAAGACCTATCGCTTTACCAAGAATAACCACATTATCTAAAATTATCGGCTCCATCGTATCATTTTCCGGTTGTAAGCGAATATAGTCTTTTTCTTTATAAAAAGTTTTTAATGTAACCTCATTTTCCATTGTCATCGCGACAACGATTTCCCCATTTCTTGCAGTTTTTTGTTTTTGAACAATGACGATGTCCCCATCATATATACCCTTATTAATCATACTATTACCGGAAACTAATAGAGTAAATACTTGCTCCTTATTCGGTACTAAAGATATTGGTAAATCGAAGAATTCATCCGGTCTTTCAATTGCTTCAATTGGACTACCAGCCGTAATCTTTCCGAGTAGAGGAACCTTTACCACATCTTCTTTAGCATCTAAGTATTCGTTGTCTACTAAAACCTCAATCGTTCTAAACTTCGATGTTGTCTTTCTAATATATCCTGCTTCCTGTAATTTTTTTAAATGCGTATGGACCGTCGCCGGAGAAGATAGACCAAGTTCTGCCCCAATTTCTCTTGTTGCGGGTGGGTAACCATGCATCGCCGTATACTTCTTGACATAATTCAAAACGTCTTCCTGTCTTTTTGTTAATTTCTTTTCCATTTGTTATACCTCCTAGAAAAATATTAACATATAATGTGTCAAAAGTCAAACAAACGTTCAAAAATTAATTGACACGAAATAATGTTCGTATTAAAATGAAAATGTAAGGAGTTGATGTATATGACAAAATTTAAAGAAAGACTAGCCACTACGGGGTTAATCCTTGTGGTTTACCTATTAATGCACGTCTCGTTATGGCTTATCAATGCTCGCATAGACTACATCGCTAGTCTTACGGCTTAAAATTATTCTTAACTCTCAATTTGGAGAGTTTTTATCTTTTTAAGTTACTAATTTTTTGCTATACTATAAAAAGAATAGGGTGAGGCTTATGAAAGATGATATCAAAAATGCACTGAATACGATGAAATTACTTGGTATAGATATGATTGCTAATGCAGGTAGTGGTCATCCCGGTATTGTTTTAGGAGCTGCTCCGATTATTTATGCTTTGTATGCCAATGTTTTAAAATTTAATCCGAATGACCCATGGTGGTTTAACCGTGATCGTTTTGTTCTTTCTGCCGGTCATGGTTCCGCTTTACTTTACGCTGCTTTATATATGGCCGGATACGAAATATCTCTAGATGATATTGCTAAATTCCGTCAAGCAGGCAGTATTACTCCCGGGCATCCCGAATACAAACTAACTCCGGGTGTTGAAGTAACTACCGGTCCGCTTGGGCAAGGCCTAGCTACGGCCGTTGGCATTGCTTTAGGGGAAAGATATTTAAATACCCTCTTAAGTGCCCAAGTACCTAAACAGAAAGTCATCGATTACTATACCTATGTCCTATGTAGTGATGGCGATTTACTAGAAGGCATCAGTTATGAAGCCGCGAGTATCGCGGGCGTTCAAGGCCTAGGTAAATTGATTGTCTTATATGATTCTAATGATATCACTCTTGATGGTGAAAAAAGTCTTTCAACTAAAGAAGATATCCTTAAACGCTTTGACTCCATCGGTTGGCATATCGATTATGTCAAAGAAGGTAATGATATCGGTTCGATAACTAAAGCTATCGAACGGGCTAAAAGAGTGACAAATAAGCCATCACTCATTGAAATAAAAACGATTATTGGTCGTGGTAGTTTTAATGAAAATCGTAGTATTGTTCACGGTAAACCTTTAACTAAAGATGATATGGCCAATATTCGTAAACAAATGAATGTTACTACCGATATCCTAGAAGTCAATACCGATAATGTAGCATTCTTTCGCAAAACCATTCATAAACGCCTCGATAAATATTTAGCTGGTTGGCAAAAATATTATACGAAGTTTAAAACATCAAACGATGTTGAGATTCGGAAAATCTTAGATTTCCTAGCTACCCAAAATTTCTCCGTCGAATTTAATTCTCAAAACTTTAAGATTCAAGATATGTATCGCGAAGAATTACGCGAATCTAATTCTAAAATCTTGAATATTATCAGTGACCGGACTAATTTCTTTCTCGGTGGTAGTGCCGATTTATCGACCTCTTGTAAAACTAATATTTATAAATCGATGGAAATGTCCAAGAATAATCCTCTTGGTCGCAATATATATTTTGGCGTTAGAGAACACGCTATGGGGGCTATCTTAAATGGTATGGCTTTATCCGGATTTAGTGTCTATGGTAGTACTTTCTTGGCTTTTGCTGATTATCTAAAACCTGCTCTTCGTCTAACTTGCCAAATGAATTTACCAGTTACTTATATCTTTACTCACGATTCGGTAAATATCGGTGAAGATGGTCCGACTCATCAACCAATTGAGCAATTAGCATCTCTAAGATGTACTCCAAATCTCGATGTCTACCGCCCGGCGGATGTCAATGAAGTTATCGGCTGTTGGGATAGCATCTTAAAAAGAAGAAAACCCGCTGCTCTAATCATTTCCAAAAAAGATGTCGAAGTTATTCCTAGTTCTAAAGGCATCGAAACTCTTAAAGGAGCTTATATCATTAAACAAGAAACTACCCCTTTAAAAGCGATTATTATCGCTACCGGTACTGAGGTAACTACCGCCCTTAAAATAGCTAGTGAACTTGACCAAGGTATTCGCGTAGTTAGTATGCCATCAGTTAATATTTTTACTGAACAAGATTCTACTTATCAAGAAGCAATTTTACCTAAGAATGTTAAAAAGATATCTTTAGAAGCGGGCAGTACATCTATGTGGTATCGTTATGTCGATTATCCGATCGGGATCGACCGTTATGGCCTAAGTGGCAAAGAACAAGATGTCTTAGCAGCCCTCAACTTTGATTATGAACATATTAAAAAACAAATCGAAACTATAATTAATAACTAAAAAACGACAAAGTTCGTTTTTTTAAATTGTTATCATTAACTCGGTGATAATCATGCGCACATTTTATATTTTTAAAATTAATGATCATTTTAAAAATCTTACTCAAAGTAATTCCTATAATTTATTTAAAACTATCGAAAATATCTACCATTTAAAAAAAGAAGATTATGCCATCGGCATTACCTTATTTGAACAAATAGCGGAATTTATGGATTATCAAGCTACTAATAATTACTTATTGAATGCTAATCGCTTTAATGAATTCTATACTAAGTACAGTAATATTCATATGATTAATAATTATTATAGTGATGAACGTAGTAAATTAGTAGTTAATAAAACTTACTTACTACTTAAAAGTACTAAACAATATCCATCCTTTTTAAAAGAATTAACATTCGATGAAAACCTCTTCGCGTGTGATTTCCAAAATCAAGATTACTTTTGGTTAGAAAACCTTACTTAATACTTGAGTAAATTCTATAAATTTAGTAAAATATTATTTATAAAGGAGCGAATAAAATATGTTAGGAGATATACTTTTAATTTTACTTGGTTTAGTCATTGGTGTTATTATTGGTTTTTTCGTTGCTCGTCATATCTTCTCTAAACAATTGAAAGAACATCCTCCTATCAATGAGAAGATGATTGAAGCAATGATGACTAGTATGGGAAGAAAACCAAGTCAAAAACAAGTTAATCAAGTTATGAAACAAATGACTAGATATATGTAACCAATATCTAGTTTTATTTTCATAATTGTCATAAAATGCTTGATTTAGCAATATCTTGACTTTGACAGTAAAAACGAGCAATCCCTTTAATTACCTAGGTTTGCTCGTTTTTAAAATGTTGTACATT